>NZ_JBFULT010000562.1:0-4919 GCF_054049755.1 Bradyrhizobium sp. P5_C11_2 | reverse complement strand
CCTGTTCAGCCGGCTGATTGCGGAGGCGCGCTGGAAGGGTTTCAAGCGCCTGCGCATCACCACGGGCTCGGAGAATCACGCCATGCGCGCGCTTGCCAGGAAGTTCGGCGCGCATCTGCAATTCCGCCRTGGCGAATCGACCGGCACGATCGATCTGGCCAAGACCCCCGAAGCCGAGCTCGCCGAACTCGCAGCCGCGCCGTTCAGGGCCGGTCGCGCCTTGCTCAGCTTCAACTCGACCTGCTGGAAGCTGATTTCGAGCATGTACGGCAACCGCGCCGCCTGACGCGGTTTTCCGACAAGACCCTGCTCACGCAGTGGAATCGAAAAGCGGACCGGCCAGGCCGGTCCGCTTTTGCATTGAAGCCACAGAAATGAGCGTTCAGGTGCCGGTGCGCTTGTCGTTGCCGAAGCGGCGTACGACGCGGCGTTCGACCACGACCGAGCGCTGTGCGCCCTGTTCGCCGGCGATCACGCGGGTCGCGGTGATACGGCTGTTGGTCCGGGCCTGCTTCTTCACCTCGGCCTGCACGACATCGAGCGGCATCCCCATCAAGGCGGCGGCGATCTCGGCCTGCTGCTCCTGATCGTCGGTGATGCCGACGGCGGCRAAAATCGCCTCGTCCAGGGTCGGCGGATCGTGGCGGACGCGCCGCGTGCCGTACTTGGTGTTCCAGTCTGCGCTCATAGGTGCCTCGTTTCGATGCCGGGATACCTAGTGCTGTCCATGTTGCATTGCAATATGAATTTGGTGTGGCATCTCAGCTATGCACTCACAGCTTTTCGAGCTTGCTGGCGTCGTAGAGGTCGAGCGTCGCCGGGCCCGTGGCCAGTGAGCGCAAGGTCCGCACCAATTCGCGGGACGCTGGTACCGCGAAGTGGGCCGACAGCGCCGCCCGGTCGGCCCATTGTTCGACGAATACCAGCCTGAGCGGGTTCTCGCAGTCGACATGCACCGCATGGGAGATGCAGCCAGGCTCCTGCCGCGAACGACGGACGTGTTCAAGGCTCAGGCGGCGCACCTCTTCGAACGTTTCCGGCCGGGCTGTCACACCGGCAGTCACCACGATCATGCGCGTCCTCCCATGTGCCCGTCGCTAGGGCTGTGCTGCCTCGCGTGCGGTGTCTCCGACCGGCACCTGCGGCCAGCGCTTCAGCGCCGCGTGGCCGGCCTCCGTGAGTCGATAGATTCCGCGTTCGGCGCGTTCGAACCAGCCATAGACATTGTGCAGCAGAATCTTGCCGGCATCGGGGCAGCGCTCGCGCAGCTCGCGCACGGGACGCGGGCCGGCGGCAAGCGCGGAGGCGCACGCCAGCGCCTGCTGGCGATAGGCCGTCATGATCGGCGCGCGCGTGCTGCCGCCGAGCACGGGATCGCCCTGGCGACGCTGATGCTCGGCAACCAGCCGCGAGCGCGTCTTCGGCTCGCGGCGCGGCGCCGCCGTCGGCGGCTTCACCAGCACCTCGACCTGGCCGCGGTCGGTCACGCCAAGCATACCGAAGCCGAGGCGGCGACAGAGGTTGCGATAGCGGGCATCGCTCTCGCGCCCCTTGCCGCGCACCGACATCTTTGCGGCGATCCAGATCTCGTCGCCGGCCGGCGCGCGGTCGACCGCCTGGAGGATCAGCTCGAGATTGAAGGCAAGTTTGAGTTCGCCGATCACCACCACCGGCGGATCGCCGGCGCTCAAGCCCACGAGATCGCAGCCGCCGATCTCGCCCTTGACGGTGAAGCCGAGCTCTTCGAGGAAGCGTTTGACGGGCAGATAGAGCGCGGTTTCCACAGGCTTTCCGGTCGGAGAATCAGTTGCAAGCAGTCTAGCCCGGATCGGAGTTAGGGCTCGGCGCCATTTGATCCGGAACGGACGGTGCGATTATCCTGCGGACGGGACAATTGGGCGCCGCCAAGCAGAGCATCCGTTTCAAGGGCAATCTGCGGCTATTGGTGGCGGATTGACTACACCCGTCCGCTCACGGGGATCAGCGCTCCGGTGACGCCGCTCGCGGCATCGCCGGCGAGGAAGAGGATGACCTCGGCGAGCTCCAACGGCGTCACCCATTTGGAGAAGTCCGCATTCGGCATGCTGGTGCGGTTGGCCTGTGTGTCGATGGTCGAGGGCAGCACCGCGTTCACGGCGACCTTGCCTTTCCATTCATTGGCGAGCGCCTCGGTGAGGCGATGTACGGCTGCTTTCGATGCGGCGTAGGGGCCCATGCCGGAGYCGGCCTGGAGCGCGCCCATGGCGCCGATATTGACGATCCGGCCGGCCTTGGAGGCGGCGAGATGCGGCAGCGCCTCGCGCGAGGTGTTGAGCGCGGTCAGCACGTTGAGCGCATGCATGCGCTGCCACGTCTTGATGTCGCCGTCGCCAACGGTCTCGAAGGCAAAGCCACCGGCGATGTTGACCAGGGCATCGAGCGTGCCGAAATGTCTTGCCGCAGCCTCGACCGCCGCCTTCGCCTGCGCCGCGTCGGACAGATCGACGCCGCCAATCTCGATGCGGTCGGGCGTGGCAGATGCTTGCGAGGGCGCATGATCGATGCCGGCAACGCGCGCGCCCCGCGACTGCGCGACCTCCGCGACCACCTTGCCAAGCGCGCCGAGCGCGCCGGTCACGACAATCACTTTCCCCTGCACGATACTCTCCGCCGTTTCAATTCGCGCCGACTATTGCGCCGGCAGAATTGGACTTGCAATGGCGGCATCTTCAAGGCTGAATGAGCGATGCAACGTCAGGTCGTGGAGGAGGGTCTTTTCATGCCCGATAATTTGCCGACCATCGAATTTCCCGCTGCCATCGTCGATTTGAAATATCCGCTGGAGAATTTCCGGACGGCGTTGGGAGGAAAGGGTCCCGTCCGCATCGTGGCGATGGGGTCGTCCTCGACGGCCGGGCTTGGCAATGTCGTTGCCTATCCGGCGCGACTCGAACTGTATTTGAGGAAGCACTTCAAGGATGACGATCCTCATCTGAACATCCGGATCGATGTGTTCAACCGGGGCAAGGGTGGCGAGGATGCGCCGCAGGAAGTGGCTCGGTTCAACGACGACATTTTTGCTGACAATCCTTCGCTGGTGCTCTGGCAGGTTGGAACCAACGCCGTGTTTCGCAAAGAGCAGTTCAACTTCGATGAGGTGGTCAGGAAGATCGCCGAGGGATTGAAACTCCTGCGCGACCACCCGACCACGGATGTCGTGCTGATCGATCCGCAATACGTGACGGCCATGCTGTATGACGGCAATGCCGAACTCTCGGAAAAGATGGTTTCGGCGATCCGCACCGCCGCGCAAGGCGCCAAGGTCAATTTGTTCCAGCGCTGGGCGCTGATGCGGCACTGGCACGTCTACAATAACGCCTCGTTCGAGCAGCTGCTCGCCGCGGATGACGATCTGAAGCTGCACCAGAGCGACTGGAGCACCATGCACGTCGCCCGTGCTCTGCGTTCGGCAATCCTCAAGGCCACCGGAGCCACGCAAAAATGCGGTTGTTTGATTACGACTGGAGATAACGCGCCTTCAGCGCCTCCCGCTCCGGTGGGCCAATCTTGAGCCCGTCCCGCAAATAGGCTTCGAGATCGCCATACTCGGCATGTACCGCCTCGAAGCCGGCGTTGAGGTAGGAGGCCTCGACGCTCCCGATCGCGTTGCGCACGTCGTCAGGCAGTTCCGTCGCAGCCGTCGCATCGCGCCGATAGAACTGGTTGGTCAGCAGATAGTCCTCGGCAATGACGTCATAGGGCACGCCGAGCGCATGCAGGATCAGCGCGYTGGCAAAGCCGGTGCGGTCCTTGCCGGCCGTGCAGTGGACCACCAGCGGCGCGCGGTCTTCGAGGAGGTGGYCGAACAGCGCGCGAAAGCTGTGCGTGTTATGGCGGACATAGTTGCGATAGGATTCGCGCATGATCTCGAGCGCAACCGGCGCGGTCAGTGTGCCGCGGGCGAGCTCGGCGCGCAGCGCGGCCACGACTGTCGGCTCGATCGGCAGCGAATGCACCGCTATCTCGTTCACGACGCAGACGCCCGCCGCGCGCTCCTCCAGCCCACGAAAATCGAACGCGCTTCTGACGCCGAGCGCACGGACGATCTCGATATCGGCCGCCGTGAGCTGGCCGAGATGGTTGGAACGGAAGATGAGCCGCCAGCGCGTGGTGCGGCCATCGATGGTCGGATAGCCGCCGAGGTCGCGGAAATTGCTGGCGCCTTGCAGGGCGAGGTGGCGGGCAGGGGAATCTGACATGAGATGAGCTTGGGTTATGTTTCCATTGGACGCACGACGGGGCGTCCTTGAGGTCTAGCACAGGGGGCGATCATGGACCGGCACAAGGCCATTCTTTTGGCAATCACCATGCTGGCGGGCGGAATTCTCGGCGCCCGGCAGGCCGATGCGCAGACGTTCCGGACCTATCGCTGCGCCGATGGTACGCAATTCATCGTGGGGTTTTATGACTACRACAAGCGCGCCTTCCTCCAGATCGACGGCGAGCCGGTCACGCTCGCCAAGCGGCTGACGGTCTCGGGCACACGCTATTCGGGGGCGGGGACCACGCTGACGATCGGCAAGACCGGGGCCACCACGGTCAAGCATCTGAAGCGGCCGGTGACGGCCTGTGCGGTGATCTGAGTTCGGCCGTCAAGGCCGAGAATCGAAACAAGAATCAAAAAGGGCCGAAACTTCGTTGTTTCGACCCTTTTTCAAACTGACGCCGGGCGTTCGAGAGAGCGCGGCGGTACTGAACCGAACGCAGGCATCAGCGATCCCATTTCGGCTTGGCTTCATCGACTGCTTCCTGAGCCGAAACTTCGTTGTTTCGACCCTTTTTCAAACTGACGCCGGGCGTTCGAGAGAGCGCGGCGGTACTGAACCGAACGCAGGCATCAGCGATCCCATTTCGGCTTGGCTTCATCGACTGCTTCCTGA
>NZ_JBFULT010000561.1:0-4944 GCF_054049755.1 Bradyrhizobium sp. P5_C11_2 | reverse complement strand
CTGCCGTCGAACTTGCCGATCTCTTGAAGACCGAGCCATGTGTCATCGTCGACACCCGCAACCCCGACGCCTACGCCGCCGGGCATCTCCCTAACGCCGTCAACGTCCACGAGATTTTCACTTTCCTGGCGACCTCGACGCCGGAAGGGATCAGCGAGCTGAAGACAAAATTCGCGGACGCCTTTGGCGGCGCCGGCCTCTCCGGCAAGGAAACGGCTGTGATCTACGAGCAGTCGATGAATTCCGGCTTCGGCCAGTCCTGCCGCGGCTACTACCTCCTCACCATGCTCGGCTATCCCAAGGTGAAGGTGCTGCATGGCGGTTTCGACGCCTGGTCGGCCGCGGGTTTTCCGGTGACGAAGGATGTTCCGGCACCCGCAAAGGCCTCGTTCTCGATCGTGCCGGAAGCGGGCGAGATCCTGATCGACGCCAAGACCATGCTCGGCGCCGTCGGCAAGCCCGGCATCGCCATCCTCGACGTCCGCGACGTCGATGAGTGGATCGGCGACAGCTCGTCTCCTTACGGGAAGGATTTCTGCCCGCGCAAGGGCCGCATCCCCGGCGCGGTGTGGCTGGAATGGTACCGGATGATGAAGCCGACCGCCGAAGGCCCGCGCTTCAAGTCCAAGGACGAGATTTTGGCGGAATGCGCCACCGTCGGCATCTCGCAGAGCACGCCGGTCTATCTCTACTGCTTCAAGGGCGCGCGCGCCTCGAACACCTTCCTCGCGCTGAAGAATGCCGGCGTGAAGGACGTGCGGATGTATTTCGGCTCCTGGAACGAATGGTCGCGCGATCCGTCGCTGCCGATCGAGCAGGGCCTGCCGATTGCGTCTGATGTGACGACCAAGGCGGCGTGAGCGTCGCTAACCGAAGGCCCGCGGACGGGGCGCTATCCCGAGCGCCTTGATCCGCGAGGCCAGCGTGGTCGGCTTGATATCCAGCATCTCCGCCGCGCCGCCGGGGCCGAACACTTTTCCCGCGCAGGCCTCGAGCGCGGCGAGGATGTTGGCKCGCTCGTGGTCGCGCATCTCCGACGACGTCATGACCGCCGGACGCGCATCCGCTTTCTGGCGTGCGGCGCCGGTCGGAGCTTGCGCGCCGGACGCATCCGGCAGATCGATGCGCAACCGGCCGTTCTGCGACAGGATCGCGGCGCGCTCGATCACGTTCTGCAATTCGCGGACGTTGCCAGGCCAGTCGTAGCGGGTCAGCCGCCGCGCATCGCCCTCCGACAGGCGCAGATTCGACTTCAGCGCCTTGCTCTCGCGCGTCAAAAAATGCTGCGCGAGCAGCGGAATGTCCTCGCGCCGCTCGCGCAAGGGCACCGTCTCGATCGGGAAGACGTTGAGGCGGAAATAGAGATCCTCGCGAAAACGGCCGCGTTGGACCTCCTGCTTGAGGTCGCGGTTGGTCGCGGCGATGACGCGGACGTCGACCGCGCGGGTGCGCTCCTGGCCGACGCGCTCGAAATGGCCTTCCTGCAACACCCGCAGCAGCTTGCCCTGGAGTTCGAGCGGGATCTCGCCGACCTCGTCGAGGAACAGCGTGCCGCCGTCGGCGAGCTCGAACCGGCCGATGCGGTCGCGCGTCGCGCCGGTGAAGGCGCCGCGGACATGGCCGAAGAACTCGCTCTCGAACAATTCGCGCGGGATTGCGGCGCAGTTGACGCGGATCAGCGGGCGGTCGCTGCGGGTGGAGTCCTCATGGATGGCGCGGGCGATCAGCTCCTTGCCGGTGCCGGACTCGCCGGTGATCATCACGGCCGCGGTGGTTGGCGCCACCAGCTTGACCTGGCGCAGCGTCTTCTGGACCGCCTCGCTCTGGCCGATGATGCCGCGGGGGTTGGTCTCGATGCGGATTTCCTCCTGGAGATAGGCGTTTTCCAGCTCCAGCCGCTCGCGCAGGCGGTCGACTTCAGTGAGCGCGGCGTGCAGCTTCTCGTCGGCCTCGCGCCGCTGGCTGACGTCGCGGAACACTACGACGGCGCCGACCACGACGCCGCGGTCGCGAATGGGCGTGGAGGTGTATTCGACCCACGCCGGCGAGCCGTCCTTGCGCCAAAACACTTCGCCGTCGACCTGGTGCACGGCGCCGTCGCGGAACGCCGCATAGATCGGGCAGTCGTGGTTGTGATAGTGCCGGCCATCATGGTGGGTGTGGTGCACGATTGGGTGGATCTCCTTGCCGACCAGCTCCTCGGCGGTCCAGCCCAGCATGCGTTCGGCGGCAGGGTTGACGAAGGTGGTCTTTCCTTCCGCGTTCACGCCATAGATGCCTTCGCCGGCGGCGCGCAGGATCAGCTGGTTCTCGCGCTCAATGTCCTGGAACACCCGCTCGACCCGCTGCCAGGTCGAGATGCCGCTGCGCATGTGGTCTTCGGCGGCGGCATCGACATTGCGGCGGCGGCGCGCGTCGAGATCGGTCAGCGTGAGCAGCACCAGCGTGCGGCCGTCATGGGGCAGGACGCAGCCGGCATATTCCAGCCGGAGATTTTGCCCGGTGGCATGGCGGGGGGTAAGCGCCGTGGTCCAGTAGGCGCCCTTGTGCAGCACGGCCTGCGTGAACACGGTCAGCGCCGGAAGCTCGCCGGCGTGCAGGGTGCTGGCCCTGGTCTGCCGCAGCAGCGCGCGGTCGTAGCCGAGCAGGGCGCAGGCGGCCGGATTGGCATCGATGATCTGGTCGGCATAGGGATCGACCAGCAGCGTGGCCTCGACGGAGGATTCGAAGGCCGCGACGCGCGGATCGATCGCCTCGGCGGTATCATCGGAAACGAGCATTGGCGTCGTTGCCATTACGAAATCTCGTGATTGAACTACGAATTATCGTATATCACGAGTTTTCGTAGCGACCAAGTGTGATGAAAAGTGCTGCGTCATCAAAGCACTGGCCGGCCGAAAGGCGGTGGCATGCTCCTTGCGTAATTCCCCCTGCAATGACGCGCAGGAGGTCCGATGTCTACGTTCGACAATCCGTTTGATCCCGATCGCAACCTTCGAGCCGGCTGCGTCTGTGGCCAGCACCAATCCGCGGCGGAGCACGAGCAGGCCACGGCGATGCGCTGCGCGCCCGTCGAGAGCGAGGAGAAGCGCTACGAGGGCGTCGTTGCATCCGCCGTGATGCGCGCGATGTTTCCGCAGGACGTTGCGCGGCGCGCCTTCCTGAAGTCGGTCGGTGCGTCGACCGCGCTTGCGGCGCTGTCGCAGTTTTTCCCGCTCAAGACGGCGACCGAAGTGTTTGCGCAGACTGGGGCGCCCGAGAAGAAGGACCTCAAGGTCGGCTTCATCCCGATCACCTGCGCCACGCCGATCATCATGGCGGCGCCGCTGGGCTTCTATTCCAAGCACGGCCTCAACGTCGAAGTGGTCAAGACCGCTGGCTGGGCCGTGATCCGCGACAAGACCATCAACAAGGAATACGACGCCGCACACATGCTCGCGCCGATGCCGATCGCGATCTCGCTGGGTCTCGGTGCCAACGCCATTCCTTTCGCTGTTCCCGCGATCGAGAACATCAACGGGCAGGGCATCGTGCTGGCGACGAAGCACAAGGACAAGCGCGATCCGAAGGACTGGAAGGGCCTGAAATTCGCGATCCCCTTCGACTATTCCATGCACAACTATCTGCTGCGCTACTATCTCGCCGAGCACGGGCTCGACCCCGACACCGACGTGCAGCTGCGCTCGGTGCCGCCGCCGGAAATGGTCGCCAATTTGCGCGCCGACAACATCGACGGCTTCCTCGCGCCGGACAACATCTGCCAGCGCGCGATCTATGATGGCGTCGGCTTCATGCATCTCTTGTCCAAGGAGATCTGGGACGGCCATCCCTGCTGCAGCTTTGCCGCCAGCCGCGAGTTCATCACGACCGCGCCGAACAGTTTTGCCGCGCTGACACGCGCGATCGTCGATGCCACGGCCTATGCGTCGAAGGCGGAGAACCGCAAGCAGATCGCGGAGGCCATCGCGCCGGCCAACTACATCAACGCACCGGTGACTGTGCTGGAGCAGGTTTTGACCGGCACCTATGCCGACGGTCTCGGCGGGGTGAAGACCGACGCGAAGCGCGTCGACTTCGATCCGTTCCCCTGGCAGTCGTTTGCGGTGTGGATGCTGACGCAGATGAAGCGCTGGGGCCAGATCAAGGGCGACGTCGACTACAAGGCGGTGGCAGAGCAGGTGTATCTGGCCACCGACACCAGGAAGCTGATGACGGAGATGGGCCTCACACCGCCGGCGAGCAGCTACAAGTCGTTCGCGGTGATGGGCAAGGCTTTCGATCCGGCCAAGCCGGAGGATTACGTCGCGAGCTTCAAGATCAGGAAGGCGTCGTGAGCAAGTCTCTCTCGCCCTTGTCGTCCCGGCGAAGGCCGGGACCCATACCGCGTGATCTATCGGTTGCGGAAGGCAGCAGTACCGGGCAACGAGTCTTCGGCAAACTTTTCCCTGGGGTTATGGGTCCCGGCCTTCGCCGGGACGACGCGKGGAGAGATCTCGCGCAATGACATCCTCCCTCCGCCTTCGCGCCGGCCTCGTCTCGATCGCGCTGCTGGCCGCGTTCCTCGGCATCTGGCATCTCGCCACGCGCTCGACCGGCGCCGTCGCCACGATGACCCCCGAATACGCCAAGCTGATGGGGCTGACCGCGACACAGGGCAAATCGGCCATGCCCGGTCCGCTCGATGTCGGCGCAAAGCTCTGGGAGCATCTGCGGCGGCCGTTCTACGACAACGGGCCGAACGACAAGGGGCTCGGCATCCAGCTTGCCTATTCGATCGCGCGCGTCGGCACCGGTTATCTGCTGGCGGTGCTCGTCGCCATTCCGCTCGGCTTCCTGATCGGCATGTCGCCGCTGCTGAGCAAGGCGCTCGATCCCTTCATCCAGGTGCTGAAGCCGATCTCGCCGCTGGCCTGGATGCCGCTCGCGCTCTACACCATCAAGGAT
>NZ_JBFULT010000560.1:0-4947 GCF_054049755.1 Bradyrhizobium sp. P5_C11_2 | reverse complement strand
GGCTGATCTTGGCACCAACCGGCAGGCGGCCGTCGAACGTCCGCACCGGGTGGCGGCGCTGCATCCACGGCCGATCAGCCGGGCGCGTATGCCCGACGGCGACGCAAAGCGGACAGCCTCGCACGGCGTTGCCAGCTTCTATTCGGATACGGAGACCGCGAGCGGCGAGCGGTTCGACAAGAACGAATTGACCGCGGCGCATCCGAGCCTGCCGTTCGGCACCAAGCTGCGCGTCACCGATGTCTCCTCCGGCCGCTTCGTCACGGTCAGGGTCAACGACCGAGGGCCTTTTGTTCGCGGGCGCGTTGTCGATATCTCTCCGTCCGCGGCCGAGGCGCTCGGCATGGTCGACAAGGGCGTCGCCAATGTCAGGCTCGACGTCGTGCGATAGAGCATGATCCGGAAAAGTGCGCAGCGGTTTTCCGAAAAGATCATGCTCAAACAATTAGGCCGCGATTCATCGCGCTCGAACGCCGCCGCTTAACCGGCTGTTAGCCGCTTCTCACGCACCATAGCTGCCCAAACAATCTGGGGCTTTTGGGGAGGCGGACGCTTGAACACGATCCAGTATCTCGAAGATCAGGCCGCGCGCGCCGAGCGGCTCGCCAAACGGATCACGGATACGCTTACGATCGAAAAGCTGCTGACCTTCGCGGGCGAGCGCCGCCGCGAGATCGAGATCATCGCCGGCAGGCGTCGGCACGCATAACTCCCGCAACCATGCGCCCGGCGCGTTCGCAACGGGCGCGTACCGGCGAGGATGATGCGGGATCAGGTATGGCTGTCGACGAAATCGCTGAGATAGTCGGGCAGTGTCACACCATCGATGTCGCAGCGCGCACGGATTTCGCCGGCGATCTCGGTCGAGATGTCCTTCATCCAATGTTCGAGCGTGTTGAACGAGATCACTTTGACGGGGTCATTGAAGCAGCCGGCGACGAGCTCGCCGATCGTGGCTTCGAGGTCGCTGCGCTCAACGTGGATTTCGGTTGCATGGTCGCGGCGATCGATCACCACGAAAATGGTTTGATCGGCGCCATAGGGCACGATTGGGGATGGTACGCCGGCTTCAAGCATCTTGAGGCACCACGCCTGACTATCGATCCCCGATAACGGGAAAAGCTGGCAGAAGGTTCCTACGGCTTCCGCATGCCTTCAGAGAAATTCGCGCAGCCGCGACAGCTCGATGACGTGCTCGGGCGACAGGATGTCCGTCACCAGCGGCGGCTGCGCCGCCGTGTGAATCTCATAGAGATGCCTGGTCGCCGCCGGCTTCGCCATGAAAGCCGAGATGCACTCGTCGAGCGTGCCTTCGCTCACCTGGTAGGGCTCCCGGTCCGGCCTTCGCTGGTTTGCAAGCGACGGCCATTTATGCAGCGCGGCGTGTGCGCCGAAGTCGACCTTGGAATCTGTAACTAACCCGTCCGCCATCGTCCCGCCTCACGCAAACAAGAACCCCGGCACGCGGACTTGCTTGCCGGGGATCAGACCTATCACTGCATCTCAATACCACAACCACATAACGCGATGACCGCGAAATAGTTCCCGGCCGATCCGTCGTTATCAGCTTGCGGCCGCAGCGATCCTGTGCCCCGGGCTGGTGTCACCGCTCTCATCGCCGCGCCTGACCTCCGGCGGAAGCCCGGCAAAGCGCCGCAACGCCTCCGCCATCCGGACTCGGCCGGATACGCCGGTGATCACCACGTCCACCATCGCAAAGGATGAATGGAAATGACCGCGCGCCTTGAGCTGCTCGACCGGGACGCCGGCGGCTGCCATCGCGTCGGCATAGGCGATGCCTTCATCGCGCAAGGGGTCAAACTCGCAGGTGACGACGAAAGCCGGCGGCAGGCCCGCGACCTTGCCGCGGAGCGGCGAGACGCGAGGATCGGTGCGGTCGGCCGGCGAGCAGTAGAGGTCCCAGAACCAGTACATCAGCGAGCGCGTCAGGAAATAGCCGGTCGCATTCTCGTTGTAGGACGGCCGGTCGAACGTGCAGTCGGTGACCGGGCAGACCAGCAGCTGGCCGGCGATCTCCGGCCCGCCGCGGTCGCGCGCCAGCTGGCAGGTGACGGCGGCGATGTTGCCGCCGGCGCTCCAGCCCGCGACCAGCACCGGGCCCGGCTTGCCGCCGAACTCGGCCGTGTGCTCCGCGATCCAGCGCGTCGCGGCATAGCCGTCCTCGGCCGCCGTTGGGAAGCGATGCTCCGGCGCATGGCGATAGCCGACGCTGACGAGGATCATATCGGTGCGCCGCGCCATGTCGCGGCAGAACGGATCGTCGGACTGCTCGTCGCCGAGCACCCAGCCGCCGCCGTGGAAATAGATCACGACCGGATGTGGCCCCGGCGTCGCAGGCTTGTAGACACGATAGGGAAGCGGGCCGTCGGTGCCCGGCAACGTGCCGTCGACGACATCGCCGATCGGTCGTCCCGCCGGACGTCCTTTGTTGAACTCGTTCACGAAGGCGCGCGCGCCTTGCGCGCCCATCGACTCGATCGGCGGCAGGTTCAGCGATGTGAGCAGGTTTAGCACCAGCCGCACGTCCGGCTGCAGGCGCACCACCTCGCCGTCATTGCATTGCGCGGCGCCGTTGGGGCCGGTGAGCCTGAAGCCGAGCATGCCGCGGTTCGTGACCTCGTCGCAGATGCTGCGATAGGGGCCGACGCCGCMGGTATAGGGCATCAGCGCGTGCACCTTGCCCGGCACGTTGGCGCCCGTGTACCAGGTGTTGGCGAGCCGGTGCAGCGTCAGCGTTGCGCAGTCGGCCATGTGCTTGCCCCAGCCGGCCTGCGCCGTCTCGGTGGCCTCGACCGTGGCGAAGCCGGCGTCACGCAGCGCGGCAAGCCGGTCAACGACCCAGTCGACATGCTGCTCGATCGACACCGCCATATTCGACAGCACCGACGGACTGCCGGGTCCCGTGATCATGAAGAAGTTCGGAAAGCCCGCGACGGTGAGCCCGAGATAGGTCTGCGGACCCTGCGCCCAGACGTCGGAGAGCGACTTGCCGCCGCGCCCCGTGATCGGATGCACGGCCCGGATCGCCCCGGTCATGGCGTCGAAGCCGGTCGCGAACACGATGACGTCGACCTCGAAGCTGCGCTTGCCGGTGGTGATGCCGCCTGCGGTGATCGCCGTGATCGGCTCCTGGCGCAGATTGACCAGTGTGACGTTCGGCCGGTTGTAGGTCGCGTAGTAATTGGTATCGAGACATGGGCGCTTTGCGCCGAACGGATGATCATGCGGCATCAGCGCCGCGGCGGTTTCGGGGTCCTTCACGATCGTCCCGATCTTCTCGCGAATGAGGTCGCAGATCAGCGCGTTGCCGTCGAAATCGACGCCCTGATCGGCCCACAACTGCGTCAGGATGTAGACGAGATCGCCTCTGCTCCACGCCTCCTCGAAGCGGGCGCGTCGTTCGGCATCGCTCAATTGCCAGCTTACGGCTGTCTGCTGCGGGTAGGGTACGCCGGTCATCGACTGGCGGGCCTGCTCGCGATAGGCCGCGCGGTCGCCCTGTAGAAGGCTCATGCGATCCGAGGGCGAGGGGCCGTTATGCGCCGGCAATGCGAAGTTCGGCGTGCGCTGGAACACGGTCAGCTGCGCGGCCTGTTCGGCGATCAGGGGGATCGACTGGATGCCCGAGGAGCCGGTGCCGATCACGGCGACGCGCTTGCCGGCGAGATTGACGCCATCATGTGGCCAGCGGCCGGTGAAATAGACCTCGCCTTTGAAATCCTTGACGCCGTCGATCTCCGGCGGCTTGGGCGCGGAGAGGCAGCCGGTCGCCATGATGTAGTGGCGGCAGGAAACCGGCGCGCCGTCATCGGTGGTGAGCTGCCAGCGCTCAGTCGCTTCGTCCCACCTGGCCCCCGTCACCTTGGTCGTGAAGCGGATGTCGCGCCTGAGGTCGTAGCGGTCGGCGACGAAGCCGAGATAGCGCAGGATCTCGGGCTGGGTCGCGTATTTTTCCGACCAGGTCCAGGCGGCCTCGAGTTCCGGATCGAAAGTGTAGCTGTAGTCGATGGTCTGGATGTCGCAGCGTGCGCCGGGATAGCGGTTCCAATACCAGGTGCCGCCGACATTGCCGGCCTCTTCGAGCGCGACCGCCGAGAAGCCGGCCTTGCGCAGGCGATGCAGAAGGTAGAGGCCGGCAAATCCGGCGCCGACAACGGCGACATCGACCTGCTGGGCTGTTCCACTCGCCGTCTTGGATTCACGTGCGGCGACCATTGCGTCAGGCATGGCATTCCTCCCGTGTATTTTGTTTTGCCGGCAGGCTAGCGCTGCAGGCTCGGCTTGTCATCAGAGCTAGTGCAATCTTCGGTAGTCGTTTGCGGCGTCATCGTGGCGGCGCGAACGTTGCTTCAATGCACGCATCGCGATGCACAATGGCCGTGATTACCCGGGCTAATCATGACCGATCCGTCTGTGTATGCTTGCGGTTACTAGCCACGCGTACCGCCCGGGCGTCATGAAAGAGTTGAGTGAGCGAACCAAAGCGAACATGGACGTCGTCCTGGAGCAGACATGCCGCCAGTTGCCGCATGGCGGCGATCACGACAGCCGCAGGTTCATCGCCCAACGCCTGATCGAGGCGGCGCAATCCGGCCATTCCACGCTCGGTGAACTCGGCATCATCGCGCGGCACGCGTTGGCGGAGCTCACCGGCAAGGGCGGTTAGGGCTGCCGTCGCAATCAGGTCGAGCTCCAGCCGCGGAATAGATGCGCTCCCTCGCCCAGCCCTCTTGTCCGCCGAAGCCCGCCTTCGGGCGAAGGCGGATGCGGGGTCGGGACGAGCTTCGCTCGCCCTGAGAGGGTTGGGGTGAGGGGCCTCTCTCCCCATGAGATCGTTGAGAGACCTGTACCCCCTCACCCGGATCGGAAGGGCGATCCGACCTCTCCCCGCAAGCGGGGAGAGGTAAGACTCGCGCAGCACTTGCC
>NZ_JBFULT010000559.1:0-4950 GCF_054049755.1 Bradyrhizobium sp. P5_C11_2 | reverse complement strand
GGCCAATTCCATAGGTAACGCCAACGCCGGGCGTACCGAACCCGACACCCGTCTCGTTGCCCACAGTCGCCACGTTCGCTCCGATCCATCCTCTCCCAATGGTCCCTGATGCCGACGGCCCTGTCAGCAGAGCCCCCAGATCATTAGTATATCCTGCCGAGGCACTGAAGCGAGGAGTACCGTAATAGAACTGCGGATAAAGCCTGCCGGAATTGTCGATATAGGCCCCAAAGCCCACTCCTCCCAACGGCGACGGAAATCCAACCGTAAATCCGCCATAAGTTCCCTTGTCGCTCATTGGTTCTGCCCATCATTCTGGGCCTCGGCCCTTTTGCAATTCTGCTCGTAAATTCTTGAACACCTGATTGCGGAAAACACGCCGTAGAGAAAAGCTGCCAGCCACACGCTGCCTAAGACCATCAGGACCGGCTGACCGGATGAAAGCGAGGCCAGCGCGCCGCACAGAATTGCAGCGTTCGATCCTTTGACAAATCTGACGTACTCAGCCTGCACAGGCAGCGGCGTCGGATGCCGTAGCGCCCACACCGAAAATGCATAACGCGAACTCTCATCGTCTTGAAATTGAGGCGGGAGGTGCTCGCGCACTGCATTGTAGACCCGAAAGTAAGTGACGATTGACCAGATGAGGGCCATCCCCGTCAGAACCGTGAAGAGAGCTGCCATGAAGTCCTCTCGGTGAACCGGCCTTCGCGAGCCAAACGTATGTACTCCACATTTACCGGCAAGCCAGTGCCGCGTCGCGATAGACATCGCCAGCCGCCGGAGAAGACCCGGTTGCAGGCTTCCGCCATCACAATCTCCTTTGTTGACCGCCGCACGACTTTTGGCAATGCTTAAACCGGCAATATCCGGGCGGCTTCCGACATGATCTTTGCTTTAGCCGTCCTCGCTGCGATCTGGGCCTGCGGCCTCCTTGTCATCGCGGGGCTGTATCTCAACGACCTTCGCGTGGTGCTCAACAGCGTGGCTCCATGCGCTCAGACGTCGATGCTGCCTGCCCAGGCTGGATGCACGAGACGGCGGCTATCGTGTCGCTAGCATCATTTGAAGCCCTGCTTCTCGCCGCCGCATCACTGACGATTGGTCGCTATCGCGTCGACCCGCTCCTCGGCGAGCCGCGCGGCCGACATCGCAGCGAGTGCAATGGCCTTCTCGGCTGCGAGCATCGCCTTCACTTCGGAGAGCGACATTTTGCCATGAAAGACCTTTTCGGCTGTCAGCGCTGGCCTGCTGGTTTTGCAATTGTCGGCAGCACCTCAATCGCTTTGCCCGCTGCACAATTCACCGAAGCCGCACCCGCCTCTTGTCAACGCCCTGTCGGAGGTACCCGGGTCAAACGACGGATACCTGCGGGCCGAACGGAGTCCGCAGCCCCCGTCGCGAGCTCATCAGCTTCGCCGCGAGCGAGCGCGGTGCCAGCCTGAGACGCAGTCCAATTTCCAAAACGGCCAGCAAAGGATGGACCACTACCGGACGCTCGCTCAGGTGGGCCGCCGTCCATTGCCGGGACGATCGCGCCTGCAGCATCAACGGTCCAGTTCTCGGGGTGCGTGAGAATGTCGTTGATGAGCAGACCTTGAAGATAGGCGCCATGCGCGGCCCATCCCCCTGCGAGGTTCCCCGCGGGTCCCAGCGCCAATGCGCCCGCCGTTGCTCCATACGGTCCACCAACGGCCTGTCCGCCGGTTATTCCCGCCGCGGTCCCGAGGATGCCGCCCCAAGTCTTCCCCGCTCCGACGAGACCATCATGGAGAATATCGCCGCGAGAGGGCGGGTCATATTGCGAAAGCCTGTTCGACAACGTACCTTTTCCGAACATTGCAATCAGGCGAACCAGCAAATTATCGACAGCCATTCCATTCCACCCATGTTACGACTTCGAACAAAAAATCAGCGAGATTGGAAATGCCGCCACCTCCGGAACGAGAAAGTGCGGGCTGCCTGAGAACCGCCCTCAAACACTCCCTGATACTCGGCATCTTCGGGATCTTCGGGTACGTCTTTTATGGATCCGAGGCGCTCGGAAAATTGCTCCTCACTTTCGTGGCGGCTTTCTCAGGCCTCGCATTCCTCAGAATTTTCGGACGCGTCGAGAAAAAATAGCGACTGGCACAGCGTGTGGATGTGACGTCGTCCCCACCGCGTGCCGAGGCGCCGACGTCTCATTCGGTCGACGAGACGCTACTCAGCATTCGTGCTCACCTCAATCAACTCGTCGCCTCCGTGTTCTCCAGCGCCGCGCCGACGTCGTGCACCGTATGCGCGACGATCTTCATAGCGCCGTTCGATTCCGCGACATCCTGGGCCAGCAGCGCGAACTGGTCGTCGGTGAGATCGTAGTAGGTCTCGCGGCTCTCCTCCTCCCGCTCCTCCCACCAGACCTTGACGATGCCGGCCTTCGACAGCAGCGCATCCTTGATGAAGGAATAGAGGACCATGAAGCCACCGTTCTGCTGCATGAAGACGTGATTGACGTAGTCCGTCTCCTGTTGCGCGGCGGCGACGTCCTCCGGACCGACCGGTTCGAAGCGCACGACCTCGTCGGAGCCGGCGAAGATGTCCATCAATGAGGGCATCAGGCCTTCGATGGTGTCGGCGACGTCGGTCGACACCGCGCGCGAGCGGCCGTCCTGCGCCGGCATGTCCTTGCGCATGTCGCCGAGATAGTAATCCATCGCGTCGGCCCGCTCCTCGGCGAGCCGCGCCGCCGACATCGCGGCGAGCGCGTTGGCTTTCTCGGAGGCGAGCATCGCCTTCAGTTCGGAGATTGGCATCTTTGGCATCAGGAACCTTCCCGGTCAGGACTCGTTCGCAGCGATATTTGAGCACCAGGCGCTTCAGCGCGGCGACATGATTGGCTGGATCCAGCGGGCGAACCACGCCTGGTCGTCGTGGCTCCCCGCATTGGTGGCTGCGCGCATGATGCGATCGACGATCGTCGTGCAAACGCGAGGATCTGGCTTCACGGCGAAGCCCGCGTAAGTCTGCCCCGACGGGGCGGTCAGGGTGACGGCCGCATGTCCCATGCCGTACGGATTGAGTTGAATTGTGAGCGAATGTCGGCCCGGCACTGATTGCTCCCGAATTTGGCGCCCCTCCCCGCGGGGCTATGGCACGATGAGATTTGTTGGCGGCGACGCATTCACCGAGAGGGCACGCTGCCCGTCGACCGTGCAAATACGACCTATCGATCGTCCCTGTGAACGCGATCGAACCATCGATCATCAAGACGGTTCAGCCAAGGCGCTATGCTGAGAATGATCTTCTCGAAAGCCCATCCAGACAAATAGGCGATTGCGAAACTCAAGAGATAGATGCCGACTTCAATAGTGACAAGATTCAATAGTGACAAGATAGGAGTCAATCGGCAGCTGCTCGATCGCGGCTTCGGGCAACGCTGCAACGACGAGCCAGCCAGGAAGACCACTGAGCCCCACGAACAACCGCGCGTCTTGTCGTTAGGAGCGAGATAGGCCGCCGCCAGCATGAACAGAATATAACACGTGTAAAGGCCGACGCAGATCAGGCCGCCTCGATTGAACTTCACGCCCCTTCTCCCGCTATCTGGCATCACGTCCGGCGCTATGCCCGACTGAGAGCGGCGTGGACAACCAGCGCCGTCGCGAGCAGCACGATGACGCAAATCCCAAACCCGATCCACCCGCAGGCCTTTGCCGCAGTTCAATCCTTCCATTCGCATCGCGACGACAGCCCGGCCACCGCAACGACTGCGGAGATGCGCTGAAAGGCTCGACATAGATCCAGCCGAATGAAAGGAACGGCAAAGTGGCTCGCGCCACCGCGTATCCGATCAAGTCGACCAGTATTCCGAACACCAACATCGTAGAACTCACGCAGCGGTAGAGACTGCACGTCATAGAACATATCAAGAACACAGTCAACCACAGGTTACATCGTGCCAACCGAGCCCGTCACACCCAGCCCTGCTCGGCATACCGGATCGGCCGGTTGAACGCGGCCACCCTGCCCGGCTGCTCGTAGCAGACCGCCATCAGCCCCAGCGCGTCGGCGGCGTGGCTCGACCAGTCGTGCTCGGGGCCGAGGCCGATGTTGCGCGTCTCGTCCTTGCGCTCATGATAGAAGCCGAGCGCCTCGCGGCCGGGCTCGGTGGTCGCCGCGTTGAACCAGAGCTGCGGCCCGAGCCGCCGCAGCGCCTCGATCCGCATCATCGCCGCACCCGGCCCCTGGTTCTTCACCGGCGGCTCGACCGTAAAGCCGGCCTCGCGCAAATGATCTTCATAGCGCTTGCCGGTGATGTTGTTGGCGGCGATGCCGTCATGCGGCAGATGGAGAATTGCGTTGGCGTAACCGCGCGAACGCAGCCAGTTGGCGTGATACGCCAGCACCTGGCCGACGCTCTCGTAATAATCGAGAACGCGAATTTCGCTTTCGACCCACTGCACGATCCAGATCGTGAAGGCATCTGCCGCAGCGCCCGCGCCGCCGATATCGATGAAGGCACGCAGCGGCAATAGCGGATCCGCCGCGACTTTCCCGATCCGCCCCTGTGCGCACGCCTCCGACAGCAGTGAGGCGAAATACGCGCCCTCGAAGGCGCGCGCATACTCGCCCTCCCAGATGTGGTCGTAGCGCTCCGGATAGAGTTTCTGGTCGAGCAACCGCTCCTCCTCAAGCACATCAGGAAACCAGGGATTGTCGCGCCAGTTCGCTTTCACCACGACGGCCCCGTCGGGCCGGCGCCCGCGCAGAAAATCGTCGATCGCATCGCTCTTGCGGCGCGGATTCCAGCTCGCCCAGAGTTCAGAGTCCTTGGCGCGGATCGTCGGCCGCAGCAGCGCAAGGCTGCGCGCGCTCAGGCTCTGCGCCTCGTCGATCCAGGCGATGCGAAATCCCTCCAATGATTTGATCGAGTCGGCCGTGTGATCCTGAAGGCCGCGGAAGATAATG
>NZ_JBFULT010000558.1:0-4952 GCF_054049755.1 Bradyrhizobium sp. P5_C11_2 | reverse complement strand
GATCAGCACGACGCCGGGAACGGGCTTTGTTCGTTCCGCCGTCCGGCTTTTGCGAATGAATGCCCAGCTTTCGCGAATGGAGCATACGGCGGGCTTCGGCGAGTTGTCGAAATGATAGATGCCGAAATTGTGCTCGAGCTCGGTCAGCTTGGTGCCGCTGTCCTTGAGCTCGTAGATCCAGATTCCCTTCAGCCACGGTCCCGCCGTCGACGACCACAATATCATCTGCGCCATGTTGTCGGCGGAAAGCTGCTCGTTCACGCTGCACTTGGCTTCGCCGGTCGGCCAGCCGGTCTCAGTCAGGTAGACCGGATAGTTGGGATTGCCGGTCGCCTGGGCCACCCGTTGCTGAAACGTCTCGAGGCGCTGGATCGCTTCAGCCGCAATGCGCCCGGCAGGCGCCGCGCAGTGATTGTAGATATGGATCGATATGCCGTCGGCGATCTTGAGCAGATCGGTCTTCAGCAATGCATCCGTCCATTTGAACCCCGGATCGTCACCGAGCACGCCGACCACGAATGGGGCAGTGGGGACCGCGCGCTTCACCGCCGGTTGCACCGCCTTGGCGAGTGCAACGTAATTCTCCACGTTGAAGTCCGGGTTTCTGCGCGCGCCGAGATTATATTCGTTCCACATCTCGAAGATGGGCCGCTGCGGCGCCACCGATAGCGCAGCCGCGGTGGCGTAGTTGACGAACCGACGCCGCGCTTCGTCCGTCGTCGGCGGATCGGAATTGGGCACAAGGTGGTGGCCGAAGCCGAGAATGAGCACGGGCCTTCCGACGCCGGACTTGACCTGGGCCTCGAGGCGGCCGAGCTGCGGGTTGAAGCCGAACGCATGGCCGGGAATCTCGAAATCCGACCAGGGAAAATCGTCGCGGAACGAGGTGACGCCGAGTTCCTTCAGCTGCTTTACGGCAATGGAGGGGACATAGCCGCGCCCGCCTATGGGCCCGCCGAGACCCTGGTGCGTGCCTATTCCCAGCAGAATTCGTTCGTCCAGGGGCTGCGCATTCTGAGCACCGGCGGGAGACGAGGCTGCGCTGATTGCCGCAACCAGCGTGGCAGAGAGCAC
The DNA here is from genome assembly GCF_054049755.1 of Bradyrhizobium sp. P5_C11_2. Taxonomy (NCBI): domain Bacteria; kingdom Pseudomonadati; phylum Pseudomonadota; class Alphaproteobacteria; order Hyphomicrobiales; family Nitrobacteraceae; genus Bradyrhizobium; species Bradyrhizobium sp. P5_C11_2. The sequence continues at coordinate 3,878 of NZ_JBFULT010000558.1, read as the reverse complement.
CCGTAGGCCACGCAAGACAGGTCTGGTCGATTCGGTCACTCTCGTGCTCCACATTGGCCCTCAACTGGCCGAACGAACTACCTCCCCCTTATGGTTCGAATTGGGCGGAGCTGCCGCTCCAGGTCATGTGCGGCAGCTCACATGGCGGTTACTTCACATTCACGATGACGGAGCTGATATTATCCGCATTCACGCTTGCCGCATTCAGCGGGTTCATGAGCTTGACGAATTCGGTTGATGGCGATTCCGCGACGGAAATCACGTCGTGGTCGCGCATCCTGAAGGTATCCGCCTGGAACCAACCGTCGGGCTTGCTCATGTCGAACTTGTAGACGGCCGGAACAGCCTTGGTCGGAAACTGGGAGACATCCACGCCGATGCGCTCCAGCAGCGGTTTGGGCTCGAAGCGATAGACATAGATCGACTTTGAATCGGCGCGGTTGCTGTCGAGACCGCCGGCCTTGGCCAGCGCCTCGGCCAGCGACATGTTGTCGTTCTCGAAGGTGAAACGACGGTTGTTGGTGCCTCCGATCGATCCCGGCGACGGGGTCGATCCAAACGCCATGTACACCCTGGGAATACGGGTCAGGAACACCACGTCACCGGGCGCGAGCAGCACGTCCTCGTTGGGGTGATGCACGACCGAGGACATCGACTCGTTGTAAGTGCGCCCATCGCGCTTGATCGTGACCGTGCTCTCATAGGAGGGATATTTCGGGCCCCCGGCGCGCGCGATCGCGCCCATCAGGCGAATGCCGCCCGGGTCGACCGGAAAGCGCTGCGGCGAGTTGACTTCGCCGAGCACGCTGATCTGGTTGCCGCGCTGCTCCGCCACGCTCACGACGGCTTGCGGGTCGATGGCGCGGTCCTTGAGGCGTTCGCGGATGACGTTCGAAACGGCGCGCGGTGTCAGCCCGGCGACCTTGACCGATCCGGCGTAGGGAATGTTGATGTTGCCGGACTGGTCGACCTGCTGCCGCGGAATCTCGACGAAGTTGCCCGGCCTTACGCCCGCTTCGCGCGGAATGAACAGACCGCCTGCCTGCGCTTCGTAGACGGTCACGGTGACGATGTCGCCGATGCCGATCGTGACGTCGCGGTAATTGCCGCCGGGAAGGCGGGAGAACACCAGTCCGGACGAGTCCGTGAACGCGTTGGTCGCCTGCAGGATCGCCGGGTTGACCGGCATCAGGGCATAGGCGAGCGGCGCGGTCGGTTCGGTGACGAGCGCGGCATTTGTTTGCGTGGATACGGCATCCGGAGCGTCTAACGGAATGAAGCTCGCGCAACCCGTCAAGGAGATGCCGATCGCAGCGACAGCCAGGATTCGGCTAATCCCGAAATCAAAATCAAATCGTTCGGTCTTAGCCACCAGCATATTCCCTTACTCATCTAAAATCGGAATCACCGTAGCAATCATCTCGCTACCGAGTCACTGCTGCGTCTTCGACTTTATGGTAAAGCACTTATGGCTGTGACCTTATTGCAACTTGTGAACCGCGGTACGCGTGCAATCGCTGTTTAAAATTTGTGCGGACGATCCTCTTTTATATGCAGCTCGCAAAGTGGACATGGAGATGTCAGATCGATGTCACGATTGGGGCCGTGCGTGATCGTTCCAGCGCGGCGCGAGTCATTCGATCGCGCGACGGATCACGGCAGGAAAACTTGGAGTGTTGATTCGGCGCTGCACTTACTCTGCGTTGTAGTTTCATCGTTGTTGCGGTGGGCGTGGCGCCGGACGGGTCTGTCTCGCCAGGCCCTGGCGCGGATATTTTCGCGGCCGGATTCCGCCTCCGTTAACGCTCTCCTCGGCAAGCCGGCTTCGCGCCGAACTCCGTAAGGTCTTCCTAATCCTGATCCGCCTAGTTGGTCGGTCAAACAACAAGGAAGGCGAAGACGATGCTGCAAACCGGATCACTGCTGTTCGCGGCCGGCTTTCTCACCTGCGCGATCATTGCCGCCTCGGCCGTTGCGTGGTCGTTCTCCGATCACCGCGTGATCGACGCCGAGCTCACGCCGGGCGATGCGCGCCGGATGGCCTGATCGGCGGTCTCTATGATCGCAGATTGTTGGAGAAGTCGGACTGCAATTTCGCCTGCTGCCCGGATTCGCTCTCGCGCATGTGCAGGACGTCGGCATAGACTTGGCTCAAGACGCGATGGRTCTGCTCGATGTCGTAGAGGCGGGTGAAGCGCTCATATCCGGCCCGGCCGACCGCGGGCAGATCCAGTCTGGTTGCGCGCTGAAAGCCTTCGACCAGCTTTTCGGCCGAGACCTCGTCACATAGCACGCCCGTCACGCCGTCTTCGACGATTTCCGGCAGTGCGCCGATGCGGAACGCGATAATCGGCTTGGCCGACCGCATCGCCTCGATGGCGACCAGGCCAAACGCCTCCCAGCGCGACGGTATGGCGACCATATCGGCCTGGTCGAGTTCGGCTTCGATCTGGTTGCGGTTCATCCAGCCCAGCAGCGAGACGTTGGCCGGCAGGTCGCTTCTGCGGAATTTGCTGACGACCGAGGCACCAATGATGCGCACGTCCAGCCTGTCGCCGAGCGCGCGCGCCGCCTCGATCAGCAGATCGTATCCTTTCTGGCGATCGAGGCGTCCGATGAAGAGGACCCTGGTCTTCTCCGATCGCCACGGTGCTGCGCGCGTGTCGAGCACCGGGCGCTGCTTGGAGATCCCGTTGTGCACAAGAACCAGGCGATTCGCCGCGATTCCGACCCGTATGGCGTCCACCCGCTCGCTTTCCGAGATGCACACGATGCGATGCGTGAGCTTCGACAGCATGCGTTCGGTGAACAACGTCACTTCGCGGCTGAGGCGGCCCGTCTCGCGGCCGAACGCCCACCCATGGGGGCAGTAGACGATGCGCGAGCGCCGCGAGGTCAGCCAGAGCACCGGGCGGACCACCAGCCCGGCAAAGGACGAGTGGAGATGAATCACATCGGGCCGAAGCTGCCGGACCGCGCGTATTGTCGCAAACAACAGGCGAAACAGGCCGACAGCGTTGCGGCCGTCACGCGGAAAAGTGGTGACGGCGCCATCCTCGATGTTCACCAGATCGCTGCGATGGTCGGATGGAACGACATAGTGGACGTTTCCCTGCCCAAAGCTCGCGCTCTGGTGCGGATGGAGCTCGTTGAGATAGGTTGCGATGCCGCCTCTCACCGTTTCGGCGACATGCAGAACCTTCAGTCCGCTGGACAACGGTCATTCCTTCCAAGCAAGTTTCGCCTTCCAAGCAAGTTTTGCCTTGCAAGTCTTGTTTCTTGCCTTCCAAGTCTTGCAGACGCCAAAGCTAACGCCTCCAAGCAGCAATATTTGGGCCGCGTCATCGTGTCGGACCGCTGGATGCGGTTTCGGGAGCCGGTCTGGCCAGAAATTCGAGCATGACCGCGGCCGACTTCGTCCAGGAATATGTCGCCAATCGCTGCTGTTGCCTTTTTTGTTCCGCCGGCGAAATTCTGCCGAGCTCAATTCTTTCGAGCATTTTTGCGGACAGCTCGTCCACGTTGAGCGGGTCGAAATAGACGGCGGCGTCGGCGCAGGTCTCGCGAACGGCCGCGGCGGAGCTCGCGATGACCGGGCAGGCGAAGTACATCGCCTCCAGCGGCGGTATGCCGAAGCCCTCGTAGAGACTGGGGAAGATGAAGGCCGCAGCCCGGGCGAACAGTGCCGCGATTTCTTCGTCCTTCAGGCGGCCGGCGATGACGACCCCGTTTTTCGATTCGGTCGCGCCTCCGCCGAAGACCTTGCTGTTGTCGCCCCCGACCACGACCAGCGGAAAATCGGCGCGGCCGAGCCGCTCGGCCGCGCGGATGGCGGTATCGACATTCTTGTTCTTCGTCATCGAGCCGACGAAGAGGAA
>NZ_JBFULT010000557.1:0-4991 GCF_054049755.1 Bradyrhizobium sp. P5_C11_2 | reverse complement strand
GTGCTGTCTCGCGTGCACTTCGACGCGTGGAGCAGGCTCTATCTCGACAGCGATCCGGAAAGCCGCACCCGCAATCCGGCCAGCGTCAAGGTCCCCATGGGTCCGGCCAGCGACATCGGCAAGGCCTGGCGCGGCCAGCTCGCCTATGACCCGGCGAAGATCCGCTCTCCGGTCGCCATCATCCGCGGCGAATGGGACAGCTTGCTGCCGGATGCGGACGCACAATGGCTGTTCCACAGCTTCAGCGGATCACCCAGCAGGCGCGACATCAAGATCGGTCGCGGCACGCATTTGCTGCACTTCGAGGTCATGAGGTCGGCGCTCTGGCGCGAGAGCATCAACTTCCTGCTCCACGATGATATCGCGCAGCCCCTCTGAGCCCGGCCAGGGCAGGCCTCAAAACCGCGGAATGTCCGGAAACGCCAGCTTGCCGGCGTGGACATGCATGCGGCCGAGCTCGGCGCAGCGGTGCAGGGTCGGAAACACTTTTCCGGGATTGAGCAGGCCCTGCGCATCGAAGGCGCATTTCAGCCGCTGCTGCTGGTTGAGGTCTACTTCCGAAAACATCTCCGGCATCAGGTCGCGCTTCTCGATGCCGACGCCGTGCTCGCCGGTGAGCACGCCGCCGAACTCGACGCAGGCGCGCAGGATGTCGGCGCCGAACGCCTCCGCACGCTCGATCTCGCCGGGCTTGTTGGCATCGTAGAGGATCAGCGGATGCAGATTGCCGTCGCCGGCGTGGAACACGTTGGCACAGCCGAGTTGGTATTTTTCGCCGAGCTCGCGGATGCGCGCGAGCGCCTTCGGTAGCGCGCCGCGCGGGATGGTGCCGTCCATGCAGAGATAGTCCGGCGAGATGCGGCCGACGGCCGGGAACGCCGCCTTGCGGCCGGCCCAGAACAGGTTGCGTTCGGCCTCCGAGGTCGAGATCTGGCAGGTGGTGGAGCCGCAGCCATTGGCGATCGTCTCGACGCGCGTGATCAGCTCGTCGACCTCGATCTTGGGACCGTCGAGCTCAATGATGAGCAGCGCCTCGACATCGAGCGGATAGCCGGCATGGACGAAGGCTTCCGCGGCATGGATCGCCGGCTTGTCCATCATCTCCATGCCGCCGGGAATGATGCCGGCGCCGATGATGCGCGCCACGCATTCGCCGGCGGCCTCGACCTCTGCGAAGCCGACCATCAGCGCGCGCGCCGTCTCCGGCTTCTGCAGGATGCGCACCGTGATCTCGGTGATGACGCCGAGCAGGCCTTCGGAGCCGGTGATGACGCCCATCAGATCGTAGCCGGAATTTTCCGCCGACTTGCCGCCGATGCGCAGGATCTCGCCGCTCATCAGTACGATCTCGCAGCCGAGCACGTTGTTGGTGGTCATGCCGTATTTCAGGCAGTGCACGCCGCCGGAATTTTCCGCGACATTGCCGCCGATCGAGCAGGCGATCTGCGACGACGGATCGGGCGCATAGTAGAAGCCGGCATGCGCGACCGCCTGGCTGATCGCGAGATTGGTGACGCCGGGTTCGGTGACGACGGCGCGGTTGTCGAAATCGATCTCGCGGATGCGCTTGAACTTGCCGAGCCCCAAGAGCACGCCGTCCTCGAGCGGCAGCGCGCCGCCGGACAGCGAGGTGCCGGAGCCGCGCGGCACCACCTTGATGCCGTGGGCGGCACAATATTTCAGGACCAGCGAGACCTGCTCGGTCGTATCGGGCAGCACCACGACCATCGGCGGCTGTCGATAGGCCGTGAGCCCGTCGGATTCATAGGCCCGCATCTCGGCGGCGCTGTCGATCACGCCTTCGCCGGGCACGATTGCGCGCAATGCAGCCACGATCTCGGCGCGGCGCGCGAGCACCGCTTGGTCGGCTGCGGGCATCATGATGGCCATTGGATGTTCCTTCCGGCTCCGCGCCGCACGATCGATTTATCACGACAAATCAACCACGTCAGCGGTGGTTTGGGTAGGCCATCCGAAAGTCGGAACGGCAATTGCGGACCAAGTTCGCTCTGGGACAAGTCGGAAATCGTGAAACCTGTCATGGTTTCGTGGCTTGTCCAAGCCGAGCGGGCCATGCCAAAACCGGCAAGGCCCGACGATCGCCGACCAGACATGAGACCCACCAGGGAAGAGACGAAGAGCACCCGATGAAAAAACTGACTTTTGGCGCACTGATGACCCTCACCGTGACTGCCACTGCATCCGCCGCGATGGCGCAGGATGTCGCGGCCGGCAAATCGTCGTTCAACAAATGCCTGGCCTGCCACGCAATCGGCGAAGGCGCCAAGAACAAGGTCGGCCCCGAACTCAACGGCCTCGACGGACGCAAGTCGGGCACCGCGCCGGACTACAATTACTCGGACGCGAACAAGAATTCCGGCATCACCTGGAACGAGGCCGTGTTCAAGGAATACATCAAGGACCCCAAGGCCAAGATCCCCGGCACCAAGATGGCATTCGCCGGCGTCAAGAACGAGACCGAGATCAACAATCTCTGGGCCTACGTCTCGCAGTTCGACAAGGACGGGAAAACCAAGCAGTAAGCGCGTGAGAGGCGGCCGCTAATCGGCGGCCGCCTGCACCGGGACGATCTCGCCGATCATCGTCTCGATTTCCGTCTTCACGAGATCCGGAACCGCGTTCTGCACCATGTGGCCGAGATCGGGCAGCACGATCAGCTTTGCATTCGGCACCATCGCCGCGAACGGGCGGGCGTGGATATTGGTCGACACGGTCTTGTCGGGCTCGCCGGCGATGATCACGACCGGCGCCTGGATCTCGCCGTAGCGCGGGGCTTGCGCGGCCACCGCCTCCTTCAGTGTCACCAGATCATAGGCATTGGCGATGAACTCGCGCGGGCGCAGGAGCAGCGGCGTCGCGGAGTCCTTGACGAAACCGTCCGGCATGAGCTGCGGCAGGAAGACGTTGCGCGCACCCGCCTCGGCAACGAAATACCCCAGCGGCAGCGTGACGGTGTAGGCGAGCAGCGGGCCGATCACCGGCATTGCGATGATCTCGTTGTAGCGGCCGACGCCGCCGCGCCAGGGATGCGTGACCGGCGCCAGCATGACGAGGCCGGCGACCCGGTTCGGATGATCGAGCGCCAGCCGCGCGCCAAGCGCCCCGCTCCAGGAATGCACGACGACGATCGCGCGCGCGATGCCGAGCTTGCCAAGCGCCTCATCGATCATCCGCGCCTGGATCTGCGGCGTCGAATCCTGCCGCCGCGCCCGCGTGCTCCAGCCATGGCCGGGACGATCGATCAGGATGACGCGATGGTTGTTGGCGAGGAGGTCGCCGAGCGGACGGCGCATTGCCTCGAGATTCGAGCTTGCGCCGTGCAGCATCACGATCGGCGGACCTGGCTCGCGCGGGCCGATATCGACGACGTGAAGGGTCGCGCCGTCGACCTCGATCATCCGGCCCTGCGGTGGAAAGGCGCGCTGCACGGCGACGACGCCGGCCTGCGTGACCAGCGCCAGCAGAACCAGCGCCGTCACGACTGACATCACGATCATGGAGAGAATCCGGGCGTTCCAGGGCACATGGCAGTTACGGGTTATGGCACGCGGCAGTTTCGGCCACCCGGCCCCGGCGCCTCCACCGAAAAAGCCGGGGCTGTGGATATGTGCATAATCTCAATCCGAAAAAATGCAATAAAATCAACGATATTATCTGCGGCGCGCAAGCTCCGGACCAGCTTCATGCAGTCGTCATCGCAGTTTCCATATAATCGCCACGGTCGGTTCCGCCATCTAGGCGCGGGTGGGCGCCGATCCTCCTCGCAGTCCAAGGGAATGCGGGAAAGACCGGCAGGATTTGTCCTGGTTTGAACCGGAGGATTTTCGATGAGTTTCCGATCGAACGACACTGCGATCGACGAGATCGTCGCAAGCTGCAACGGCGACCTGCGCGGTGCCGTGCGGGCGCTGCTCCTGATCAATGAGCATCTCGAGACCGAGCTTGCAAAACTCTATGCGGCCGCCGCCGATCAAGGCCTCGCCGAGCGCGGCGGCAGCGTCCTGCATTAAGCCTAGTTCGTGTCGTCCTGGTTCTTGTCGTCGTCGGGACCGATCGCGGGACAGGCACGGATGGTCGAGCGGGCAAGCTTGGCATCGGCCATGGATGTGTAGGGCCCGTCGCCGAACCAGATGTTCCCTATGATCACGGGATTGCTGGTCACGATGTCGCATTTGCCGGTGGCGCGGTTGCCGACCACCCAGAACAGACCGTCGGCGAGACTTGCCGTCCCCGACGCCAGCAGCAATGCAGCTGCAAAGATCGAACGCTTCATGGCTTTGCTCCTGCCATGCAGGTAGGCCTCCGGCCGTTCCGGCAATACCCCTCACAGCGCAAGGCATGCGATCGTGGTTAATCCGCGCGCGCCGCAATCGCTCAAGAAATGATCGAGTTATCCCTTATTGTTTGAGCACGATCTTTGCGGAACGCCGCGGCGCAGTTTGCGCTACGCGGCCCTTCGGGTCCGGATCGTGCTCTAGATGTCGCGGCCTTCGACCTTCTCGGTCAGGGACTTGACCTGGTCGGGGATCTTGTCGAGGTGCGGATTGACGGCGAGCGCCCTGCGGTAGGCCTCGAGCGCGCGCTTCTCGTCTCCGACTTCCTGCATGATCATGCCGAGGCCCGCGAGCGCGCCGAAATGGCGGGGTTMCCGGATCAGCACTTGCTGGATGTCGGCCAGCGAGCGGCCATAGTCGTTCTGCATGTAGTACAGCGTGGCGCGGCGGTTCCAGGCCTCGATGTAGTCGGGCCTGAGCTTGATGACCGAATCCAGCAGCTTGATCGCGACGTCGATCTTCTGTGCATCGACCGCGGTCTTGGCCCGCGACATCAACAGCGAGGCGGTGTCGCTCGGGGTCTGGATCCAGATCGCCCAGATCCGCGCCTCGACATGCTTGGCGCTGGCCTCGTCGGGCGCGGCCTTCAGTGCACCGAACAGGAAGTCCAGGTTCTTGCTGCGGTCGACCTTGGGC
>NZ_JBFULT010000556.1:0-5011 GCF_054049755.1 Bradyrhizobium sp. P5_C11_2 | reverse complement strand
GATGGCGCTCGCGCCGCGCGACCGCTCGGAGGCCGCCGTCTTCCGCGTCCGCGACGGCTCGCGGCTAGCAACGAGTGAGATCGCCGAACTCGCTTCGGACTGGGGCATGGCGCCGGTGGCTGAAATCAGGTCGCCAAAACTCGTCCCGGACCAGCACTGGACGGACATCGTTCGCGGCATGGTGCGCGAGGCGCCACTGCCGTCGTTGATGGTGGCGTTCCTGCTGGGGGTGCTGGTGGCGCGGCGCTGATCGGCTTCGCAGCGCAGAAACCCGTGACGGTGTGCTGGAAATCCACGCAGGACTCGTCATTACCCCGCGCTTGTCTACCTCAAGCAATCTCGCGCTTGTGAAAACATGCTCCGGTTGCATGTGAACTGGTTCACGTTTGAACGCTCCACATGGTCCTAGCGTGGATGCGGGTCCGCTCGTTCGGTGCAGGCCGGGTCTGGGTCGCAGGACGACCTGACAGCAAAATCTGACAGCGAGGGCCCAAGTAACCGCCAACCGATCTCCAGAGGAGATTGCCATGACTCTGAAATCAGCAGCATCTTTGATGCGCACGCTCGTGGTGGCCGCCATTGTCTCGCAGACCACCGGTCCCATCGCCGGCAATCAGACGGCTGACACGGCGGCTCCAAATCAGACGGGCATCAATCGACCCGCTCCCGCACCCATGGTGGTCGCGCAAGGGCGCTGCTTCAACGGCAAGTGCTACTGATTGCCCGGGCTGATGACTACCGTGGTGCGTGCGTGATGGAGAATGGCGATGCCTACGCTTCCCATGAAGCTTGGAGTGCCGCTGGACCAGATGAGCGTGGTTTTCTTTGCGTCCCTCGCTCTCGCGGTTTGGCTCATCTATGTGTTCTGTCAGCGCAAATTCGCCGAACGCAGCGTCACCGGAAGCGGTGACTTCATCTATCAGATGCTGCCGCGTCAACTGGCAACACGTGAGGAATATTCGCACGGCTTCCTGATCTATTTCGGATCGATGGCGACAATCCTGGTGGTGCTATCGCTGCTGGGAGCAAACAACCTCGAGCAGCTCGGCGTCACGCTCCCGAAGCATCTCGGCTATCTGGGGGTTCCGCTCGCCCTCGCGTTCGTGCTGATGGGGGCGCTGCCGAACGTCCCTGGCCTCATGCTGATCGAGACGTATATGCGCCAGTACGCGCATGAGCGCGCCTACATTCCCGATGCCGCACGCGCCACAGCGGAGCGGATCGCCACCGCGGACTTCGATTTCACCGCCTACGCGGGCGAGGCGCTTCGATCGCCACAAATGCGCGGCATCCTGCCTGACGACTTCACGCGATCACGCCACACGCTCGAGCATAACTGGGCGCGGCTTTGCTGCCTCGTCTTTGCCCTGAAGTCCTATCGAATGGAAGGCTTCACCGGCGCCCTCGATGCGAGCCTCCTGCAGGATTACCAGAGCGATCTGGATCTCATCGAGAGCCAGAAAAAGTCCATGGAAGCCCAGGTGGAGGCCTATCGAAGCGCGCGTGAAAGCGATCCATATTACACGAACGAAGAGCTTCGCCGCTGCGTCGTGGATAATTTGCGCAAGCTCTACATCCTGCTCGGATGTKCGGTACGGCTCAAGACGCAGCCCAACGACGATATCGATCTGGCGCTGCGCCCATTTGGCGTCATGCTCAAGCGCACGCTGCGCCCCCAGGGCACAGGCGACTTACAGCTCGTCAGTCTGACGACTGTCGCAATGAGCGTCATCTTGCTGGGCCTCGCCGCCGACGGGCTTGGCCAGCTCGGCCTGTGGACGACGTCGCCCGTCTTTCCGCAAACGGTGATGCAGCCTTTCTGGGATGCCGCAGCGACGTTCGTGCCATACGCAACTGCGATCATCGTGGCCGATCTCGTGCGCAGGCGCGCGATCGACAAGGGACGATGGTTTGTGACCTCGGGCCAGCGCCAACGCGCAAGCGGAGCCAACTATGTCCGGGTGGCTGTGATTTGCGGCATCGCAGGATATCTCGCGCTCATTGTCTGGGGGCTTACCCAAGGCCCACCAACGCAAGACAGCTTCAGAATTGAGGTTCCCAGTGCCCTGCTCGCCATGGTGACGGGAGCATTCTACGTCTTTCACCTTGACAATGCGGAGGCCGGTCAGCGTCCGTCGCGTGCGTGGGAGCTTGGCGCCGAGACTGTCCTCACGGGGCTCTGCGGGCTCATCGCCGCCTGCGCCACATGGCAGATCATTCTCGGCACCGCGGGTGCCGCAATGGACAAAATCATCCTCACCACCCTGATCAATGCCGCAGTTGGGTTCGCACTTGCCTGGTACATCCCGCAAGCCGCGGCCGCACTCCGCTACGATCCGTTGGTCGAGGAAAGCCAGGAACGCGTGCGCGCGCTGCAAACGGCAGCCCAGGTTCGGCTGGGTGGCGCGGCCCCAATCTGGCTCGATCAGCAGCATCCCGCGCTTGACGGCACCTCGCCCCGCCTCGCTGCCGCCGCCGGCGTAGACGGGTTCGAGCGCGCAATCAGCTTGCTGCAACGTCCACAGTCTCTGACCGCCTGAGCCTGTCGCCTTTGCCAAGCCGGATCGGGATTGCCCGTCCGAGCTTGTCGGGGCTTCCGCATTGTGTGGCGAGGTCAAGAGCCGGATCAGCCATGCCGCCGCGGCAGACGCCCCTGCCCGGCCAAATCGGCCGTGGACCCGCCCCGAAATTCGTTGCAAAAAGGCGCATCCGAGGCGCTGGCGGCCGGTCCGCCAAGCCTCTGGAAAACGTCGACTTTTGGAAGAATGGTCGGAGTGGCAGGATTCGAACCTGCGACCCCTGCGTCCCGAACGCAGTGCTCTACCGGGCTGAGCCACACTCCGACAAGAGGCCGGCTTATAGCGTCGGGCTTGGCGCACCGCAAGCGGCCGATTTGAGGAATTTCGTCCCAGTGAAAACGGGTCTTGAAACGCTGATTTTACCGGCAGGCCCCACCGCCGCCGAGGCTGCCGCCCGGCGGCTCGCCGCGGGCGGGCTGGTCGCGTTCCCGACCGAGACGGTCTATGGGCTGGGCGCGGACGCCGGCAATGCCACCGCGATCGCCCATCTCTACGCCGCCAAGGGCCGGCCGGCCTTCAATCCGCTGATCGCGCATGTCGCCGACATTGCCGCCGCGCAGGCCATCGGCCGCTTCGATGCGTGCGCCCTGCGGCTCGCGGAGGCGTTCTGGCCGGGGCCGCTGACGCTGGTGGTGCCGAAGACCGCCGGCTGCCCGGTGGCGGATCTTGCCACCGCGGGCCTTGATACCGTCGCGATCCGCATCCCCGCCCACCCGGTGGCGCAGGCGATCCTGTGCGCCTTTGGCGGGGCGGTGGTGGCGCCGTCCGCGAACATCTCCGGGCACGTCTCGCCGACGCTCGCCGCCCATGTCGAGAGCGACCTTGCGGGCCGCATCGACCTGATCGTCGACGGCGGGCCGGTCGCGGTCGGCGTCGAATCGACCATCGTCGGCTGCTTCGAGACGCCGATGCTGCTGCGCCCCGGCGGGCTGTCACGCGAGCGGATCGAGGCCGTGCTCGGCGCAGCCCTGGCGCGGCCGCCGGCGGAGGCCGGGAGCGACGACAGCCAGCCGCTCGCGCCGGGCATGCTGGCCTCGCATTACGCGCCGCGCACCACCGTGCGCCTCAACGCGCGCGACGTGGCGCCGGGCGAAGCGCTGCTGGCGTTCGGGCCCGCGCACATGCCCGGCCTTGACGCCGCCTCGGCCGTCATGAATCTGTCGCCGGCCGGTGATCTCGATGAAGCCGCCGCCAATTTGTTCGGCCATCTTCGCGCTCTCGATGCGAAGAACCCACGCGCGATCGCGGTGATGACGGTGCCTGAAGACGATTTGGGCGAGGCGATCAACGACCGGCTGCGCCGGGCGGCGGTCGCGCGATAAGAAGCTTGAGAAGAGACGAGACCATGAACGTCAATCATTCCGCCACCCCGCCGCTTGCGCCCGAGCTGATCGAACAATTCCGCAGGATCGTCGGCGACAAGCACGCGATCACCGACGCGGCCGACATCGAGGCCTACGTCACCGAGGAGCGCAATCTGTTCCACGGCCGTTCGCCGCTGGTGCTGCGTCCGGGCTCGACCGCGGAGGTCTCGGCGATCTGCAAGCTCGCCTCCGCGCACAGAATCGCGCTGGTGCCGCAGGGCGGCAACACCGGGCTGGTCGGCGGCCAGACGCCGCACAATGGCGAGGTGGTGGTGTCGCTGCGCCGGCTCGACAAGATCCGCGAGGTCGATACCGCATCGAACACCATGACCTGCGAGGCCGGCGTGGTGCTGCAAATCGCGCAGCAGAAGGCGGCCGAGGTCGACCGGCTGTTTCCGCTGTCATTGGGCGCGGAGGGAAGCTGCACCATTGGCGGCAATCTCTCGACCAATGCCGGCGGCACGGCGGCGCTCGCCTATGGCGTCGCGCGCGAGATGGCGCTGGGGCTCGAGGTCGTGCTGGCCGACGGGCGCGTGCTCAACGTGCTGTCGAAGCTGAAGAAGGACAACACCGGCTACAATCTGCACAACCTCTTCATCGGCGCTGAAGGCACGCTCGGCATCATCACGGCGGCGACGCTAAAACTGTTCCCGAAGCCGCGCGCGGTCGAGACCGCGTTCGTCGGGCTGAAATCGCCGGAGGCGGCGCTCAAACTGCTCACGATCGCGCAGAGCGAGGCCGCGAATGCGCTGACGAGCTTCGAGCTGCTCTCGGAGATGGCGGTCGACTTCTCGATCCGCCACGGCATCGACGTGCGCGATCCGCTCGCGGAAAAGCATCCCTGGTACGTGCTGATGGAATTGTCCGCAGCCGGCGACGACGCCCGCACGCCGCTGGAAACGATCCTGACCCGCGCCATGGAAGAGGAGATCGTCGACGACGCCGTGATCGCGGCCAATCTCACCCAGCGCGCGGGTTTCTGGAAGCTGCGCGACGAGATGTCGTCGGCGCAGAAGCCGGAGGGCGGCTCGATCAAGCACGACATCTCCGTGCCCGAGGCCGCGGTGC
>NZ_JBFULT010000555.1:0-5011 GCF_054049755.1 Bradyrhizobium sp. P5_C11_2 | reverse complement strand
GCACGCATGATCCCGACCTCGTCGTCATCGCCTGCAACACGGCTTCCACCCTGGTCCTATCGCACTTACGCGCCGCTTATTCCCTGCCCTTCGTCGGCACGGTGCCGGCGATCAAGCCTGCCTGTGCGCAGTCGAAGAGCCGCCGCGTCTCGGTGCTCGGGACCAAGGGCACGGTGAAGCGCGAATACACGAAGGCGCTGATCCGCGATTTTGCTCAGGGTTGCGAGGTAACGCTGGTTGGCTCGCCCGAGCTCGCCTCGCTCGCAGAACGCGAGCTCGGCGGCAGCCCGATCAGCGACCGCGACATTCTCACCGAGCTCTCCCCCTGCTTCGTCGGCGACCCCGCGAACGCCGGCGCCCGCACCGACACGGTGGTGCTCGCCTGCACGCATTATCCGCTGTTGCTCGAGCGGCTGAAGCGGCTGGCGCCCTGGCCGGTCGCCTGGATCGATCCGGCGCCGGCGATCGCGCGCCGCGTCTCGGACCTGCTCGGACCGCACACGGGCGGCATCGCGCAATCCGGCGCCGAGATGGTTTTCACGTCGAACCGCGTGCACAGTCTTGCGGCAGCACTGACGCCGTTCTTCGGCGGCCGCGTGCCGGCCTGACTTTTCGGGTTCACGGCGCGCTGCTAGGCTCCGCCGTCGTCATCGCCCGCAGGTCATTCCATGTCCGTTCCGACTACGCCGCTCAACCGTCTCCGCCAGTTGTGGCGCGAGGGCCGCCCCGCCTTCGGCGCGATCGCGACGATCCCGAGCGTGCAGACCGTGCAGATCATGGCGCGCTCGCTCGACTGGATCATCGTCGATCTCGAGCACGGGCCTATCGGGCTGACCGAAGCGCACGCGATGATCGCCGCCACGACGGGGACGCCGTGCACGCCGCTGGTGCGGATCGCGGCGAACGAGCCGTGGCTTGCGAAAGCGCCGATGGACATCGGCGCCTTCGGCATCAACTTTCCGATGATCACCAATCGCGCAGAGGCCGAGAAGGCGGTGCGCAGCGTACGCTACCCGCCGCGCGGCGACCGGCTGTGGGGACCGTTCCACGCCCCGTTCCGCTGGGGACAATCGATGCCGGACTATATGGCGGGCGCCGATGACGAGATGATCTGCATGATCACCATCGAGCATGTCGATGCCGTCAACCGCATCGACGAGATCATGGCGACGCCCGGCATCGACGTCGCGGTGATCGGCCCCGGCGACCTCGCCACCTCCATCAACAAGCGCGGGCAGATGGACGATCCGGAGCTATTGGAGCTGATCGCGCGCGCCGAGGCCGGCATCCTCAGGAGCGGCGTCCCAATCGGCGGCGTGGCCCGCACCGCCGAGCAGGCCAACGCCCTGATCGACCGCGGCTACCGCGCGATCGCGCTCGGCTTCGACTGGTCACTGTTTCAGCGCGGCATCATGGCGGCGTTCGAGGGGATCAGGCGCTGAGTGGCTGTGGCCGGTCTTGCCGGGAACGGCGGCGCTGCTAGGGTCGGCCGTTCCAGGGAGGAAACAACCATGCTCAAAAAGACTTTGCTCGCCCTCACGTTCGCCAGCCTTGCCAGTCTTGCCTTTGCCCAGCAGTCCGGCATCAAGCGCACTCCGCTCCAGAAGATCGATTTCCCGGACGGCTACACCACCCTGACCGCCATCGCCGAAGTGCCGCCCGGCGGCGCCGCTGGCCGTCACACCCATCCCGGCGTCGAGACCGGCTATGTCCTGGAGGGCGAGGCTGACCTCCTCATCGACGGCCAGCCGGACAAGCATCTGAAAGCCGGCGATTCCTATCTGATCCCGGCCGGCGTCGTCCACGACGCCAAGACCCACGGCGATAAATCATTGAAAATCATTGGTATTTACGTCTACGACAAGACCAAGCCACTGGCGACGCCAGCCCCTTGATGCGACGAACCGACCGGCTCCACGCGGGTTGGTTCGTGCTAGAGCACGCGGTGAGCGGGCGACCCGCTCGCTGCACATATTTTAGTCCGCAGGAACCGAAAGACCCCATGCGCGGGACGCCCAAGACCATTTCGTTGCCGCGCCGCCTGATTGTCGACCTCATGCGCGCCTCGATGGGCGTGCCCTTCGTCTCGCTCTCCCGCCCGCTCCATATCCGCCCCCTGCTGGAGGCCCGCGCCGGAGCGGCCTCGCCGGCCGGCTGGGCCGCGATGTTCGTCAAAGCCTTTGCCCTGGTCGCGAGGGACGAGCCGGTCCTGCGCACCGTCTACGCCAAATGGCCATGGCCCTCGCTCTACGAGCTGCCCAATAGCGTGGCGTCGGTGGCGATCGCCCGGGTCCAGGACGGCGAGGAATGCGTGATGCCGCAGCGAATCGCAGCTCCTGAAGCCATGCCGCTGACCGCGGTCGACGCCGAAATCCGTCGTGCCAAGACGGCTCCGGTCGAAGACGTTCCCATGTTCCGCAAGGTCATGCGGGCCACCCGCCTACCACTGCCGTTACGGCGGCTATGCTGGGCGGTCGGGCTGAATTTCGGCCGGCAGCGCGGCAACTGGTTCGGCAGCTTCGCGGTGAGTTCGGTGGCCGCCTATGGCGGCGGTGAGCTCCATCCCATCACGCCGGGCCCGTTCATCGTCAGTTATGGGGTCGTCGAGCCGGACCAGACCATCCATGTCGTGATCCGCTGGGACCACCGGGTGACCGATGCCGCCCCCATCGCCCGGGTCCTGACCCGGCTGGAACAGGTGCTGAACACTGAAATCGCTGCCGAATTGCGAGCGGCCGGACCGAAGCCGATCCGGGCGGTGGGCACGTAGATACCGTCGTTCCGGGGCGGCTCGCAGAGCCGCACCCGGAACCTCGAGATTCTCAGGTGCGCAACTGCGCACCATAGTTCGATGCTGGCGCATCGTCCCGGAATGACCGGTGTAAAGAATTGACAGCACGCCCCAAACTCCCCTAAAAGCCGCCTGCTCGCGGGCCGATTTCGGCCCGCGAAGCGTTTCGCGACCCGTGGTCCTGTCCCTTCCAGCTTTGGGGATCGGACCTGTCGGTGCCGGGCTTTGGCCCGTCACACAGGAGGGCGCGTTTCCTCAAACCATGAACCTACAGAGGACGCGATGACTAAGCGCAGTGAGGCGAAGTACAAGATCGATCGCCGTATGGGCCAGAACATCTGGGGCCGCCCGAAGAGCCCCGTCAACCGCCGGGAATACGGCCCCGGTCAGCATGGCCAGCGCCGCAAGGGCAAGCTGTCCGACTTCGGCGTGCAGCTCCGCGCCAAGCAGAAGCTCAAGGGCTACTACGCCAACATTTCCGAGCGCCAGTTCCACGGCGTCTATGTCGAGGCGAGCCGCCTCAAGGGCGACACCGGCGAGAACCTGATCGGCCTCCTGGAGCGCCGTCTCGACGCGGTGGTCTACCGCGCCAAGTTCGTCTCCACGATCTTCGCCGCGCGCCAGTTCATCAACCACGGCCACATCAAGGTGAACGGCCGCAAGGTCAACATCTCGAGCTACCAGGTCAAGGTCGGCGACGTGATCGAGGTCAAGGAAGCCTCGAAGCAGCTCGCCCACGTGCTCGAAGMCAGCCAGCTCCCTGAGCGCGACACGCCCGACTATCTCGAAGTCGACCACGGCAAGATGACCGCGAAATACATCCRCATCCCCGGCCTCTCCGACGTGCCGTTCCCGGTGCAGATGGAGCCCCATCTGGTCGTCGAATTCTATTCGCGCTAAGATCTGATTATCGAAAGGCCCCGGTTCGCCGGGGCCTTTTTGCTTAAGAGCCACGTCAGTGGCCGTTCCGCCGCTAGGAGGCGTCGCATGCTCTACACCCCTCCCCCCGTCGATCCCAAGGCGCCGCCGGTGCGCATCAATCTGCTCTCGGATACACAGACCAAGCCGACGCCTGCGATGCGCGAGGCGATGGCGCGGGCTGAGGTCGGCGACGAACAGGTCGGCGATGATCCGACCGTGAACGCGCTGTGCGAGCGCGTCGCCGCGCTGCTCGGCAAGGAAGCCGCGGTGTACATGCCGTCCGGCACCATGTGCAACGTCACCGCGACGCTGGTGCATTGCCGTCCCGGCGACGAGATCCTCGCCCATGAGAGCGCGCATATCATCGCGCGCGAAGGCGGCGCGCATGCCGCCATCGGCGGCTTCCAGGTCACGCAATTGAAGGGCCCCGACGGCCAGTTCACGCCGGAGACGTTCCGCAAGGCGCTGCATCCGCGCACCCGCTACCAGCCGCCGCAGACCGTCGTCAGCGTCGAGCAGACCGCCAATATCGGCGGCGGCACGATCTGGAAGAAGGCGGCGCTCGACGAGATCGTCGCGATCGCGAAGCAACACGGCCTCGTCACTCACATGGACGGCGCGCGGCTGCTGAACGCTACGGTGGCGAGCGGCATCTCTCCGCGCGACATGACTGCGGGGTGGGATTCGGCCTGGATCGACTTCTCGAAGGGCCTGGGCGCGCCGATCGGCGGCGTGCTCGCGGGCTCGCGTGCCTTCATCGACGCGGTGTGGCAGTGGAAGCAGCGCCTCGGCGGCTCGATGCGGCAGGCCGGAATCTGCGCGGCCGCCTGCATCTACGCGCTCGATCACCACGTCGAGCGCCTCGCCGACGACCACGCCAATGCGCGCGCACTCGCCCGCGGGCTGTCGCAGATCGCAGGCGTCGAGGTGCAGGAGCCCGAAACCAACCTCGTGTTCTTCAGGCCCGATGGCGCGGGAATTCCCGGCGACAAGATGGTCGCGGCGCTGCGCCAGCGCGGCGTGACGCTCGCGATGATGGATGGCCGTATCCGCGCCTGCACGCATCTCGACGTCAATGCGAGCCAGATCGAGGAGACGATCGGATACGTGCGCGAGATCGTGCGCGGGGCGTAAGTCCCGTAGCCCGGATGGAGCGCAGCGAAATCCGGGGTTCTCACCTCGCGGAAAGATATTCCCGGATTGCGCTGCGCTCCATCCGGGCTACGAAACGTCAGCGCCCCMWCGCCTGATAGATCAGCGTCTTCAGCGCCAGCTGAATCCGGCCGCGCTGCGACGGGG
>NZ_JBFULT010000554.1:0-5017 GCF_054049755.1 Bradyrhizobium sp. P5_C11_2 | reverse complement strand
TTCCAGCGCATGGCCGCCGAGCCATATGACGACGACGCGGTCGGTGATGTCGGGCGCCTTGAGCAGCGCCGAGGCGACGTTGCTGATGGCGCCGATGGCGAMCACATACAGCGGATGGTCCGGCGACCCCGCGCGGGCACGGGCCACGAGGTCGTCGACGGCGGGTGCCTCACGTGCGGCCTTGGCGGGCCCGACATAGGCGGTGACGCCGCGATGGACCAGGCCTTCCGGCGCGATGTTCAGACGCTCCAGCAGGCGCAGGATTTCCTGATAGCTCAGCTCCATGCCGTGGCCGGGGCTGTCCGCGCGGGTGTTGAAGAACGGCGCGGCGTAGATCGCCTCGACATCGAACCGATCCTTCGACAGCAGCATCTGCACGAGCGCGAACTGGTCGTCGATCTCGTTGTAGGTGTCGAGCACGACGCGGACCCGGCCGACGGGCGGGGCCAGCAGCTTCAGGCGGGCTGATTCCGTGAGCGCCATCACCGTCTCCCTGGATGTGCGGATGCCGGGATCAGGCCTTTAGCGGAATCCGGCAGACCACGTCCGCAATCTCGTCCATCTGCGCGAAGATATGGTCGGGCGCAAGCGCCCGCAGCGCCGCCGGCGCGGCATAGCCCCAGCACACCGCACCGCAGGCAATGCCGACGGCCCGCGCGGCCTCGATGTCGCGGACCTCGTCGCCGATCGCGATCACGCGGCTCGGGTCTACGCCGGCGCGCCGGATCACCCGGCGGAATTTCGCGGGCTTGCCGAACAGCGAGGCCGCGCAATCGAAGTACGAGAACAGCGCGGCGGCCTCGCCCAGCTTCTCGCGCGCATTGGCTTCGCTGTCCGATGTCACCAGCGCCAGCTGCACGCCGTTTTCGGCCAGCGTCCGCAGCATCGCCTCGACGCCCGCGAACAGTGAAATCTCCGCCGCAGCCTCGGCCTTCAGCCGCCGCGCATGCCGCGCGATCGCGGGCAGCTTCCACAGCGGCACCTCGAGCCGGCTGAGGATCTCGCGCGACGTGGCGTGCCGCAGCCCCTCGACATCCTCCTCCGTGACGCGGCGAAAGCCGAAGCGGTCGGCGACGCCGTTGATGGTGCGCAGGAACCACGGGAAGCTGTCGACGAGCGTGCCGTCGAGATCGAAGATGGCGAGGGCGTAGGGCATTGGTTCCTGAAGGTCTGGTCGTCATTCGTAGCCGGATGTACAAGAGCGAAACGGGAATGCAAAGATGCCGGTCGATCAGATTCACCTCAGCAAATTTCTGAGCCTTGTGCTGCGGCATAGGCCCGATGAGATCGGCTTGACGCTTGGCACGGATGGCTGGGCCAATATCGATGAACTCGTTGAAAAAGCCAATGCGACAGGGACGACGTTCGACCGGACCGATCTGCTCAACGTCGTCGCGATGAGCGACAAGAAGCGGTTCTCGGTTTCGGCTGACGGGCGCAACATCCGTGCCGCGCAAGGGCACTCGGTCCCGGTGGCGCTTGGGTTGCCGGCCCAGGAGCCCCCCTCAGTCCTGTATCACGGGACGGCGACGCGGTTTGTTGAAGCGATCCTTTCGGAGGGCTTGAAGCCGCAAGCGCGCCAGCAGGTGCATCTGTCCGCCGACAAGGCGACGGCACAGCGCGTTGGTCAGCGCCACGGCAAGCCGCACATCTTCGAGGTCGACGCAGGCGGCATGCGTGTGAAGGGATTCAAGTTTTACCGTGCAGACAACGGGGTGTGGCTGACCGACCATGTGCCGCCGGAGTTCCTGACCAGCTCATAGACCAGAAACCCTGAACTCGTTCGTTCGTGCTCCGCGTCTAGGAGCTCCACACGGTCTCCTCGGTCCACCCGAGATCGGCGAACTCGCCGGCCCGGAGCGGCGCTTCTCCTTCCGCAAAGAATTCGTCGAGCTGAGGCGGCGCAACTGCCGTTACGGACAGCATGGCGTGCGCCTGTCCGCGATGGTGAATCTGGTGCTGAAAGAGATGCATCAGCAACCGGTCGCGGCGCTCGCTCTGGACCTGGGTGTCGCGGTTGATCTTCACCGCACCGTTGAGGAGCTCGGGCGTCAGTGCATCGCAGATGGCGATCAACCGCTTGTCGATTGCGGCTTGCGCGGGCTTCAGCGCGGCAAGCGAAGGGTAGGGCACTTCGTTCTTCCAGGCGGCAGGTCCGAGCCACCCGCCCTCCAGCGCATCGACATAGAAGAGGTCGATGACATAGATGTGGTTCAGCGTGCGCTGCAGGCTCGGAAAGAAGCCGGTCCGCCCGGCTTCGAAGTCGGCCTGAGACAGCGCGGCGCAGGCGGTGAGCAGCCGATGGTTCGCCCAGGCATTATTGTGGGCGAACGCGCGATAGGTTTGCACAAGTCCGGCAGGCAAATTCGGTCTCCCTCAGGCACATGCGTCGGCACATTCCAGGTGCGAACCTACTCCGCCGCCTCGCTCGTGCTTCGCCGCTTCGGCTTCCGTGCCTTCTTCAGCACCGGCTCCAAAAACTTGCCCGTGTAGCTCCGCGGCGCTTTCGCGATGTCCTCCGGCGGGCCCCAGGCGACGATCTCGCCGCCGCCGTCGCCGCCTTCGGGGCCGAGGTCGATGACCCAGTCGGCGGTCTTGATGACTTCGAGATTGTGCTCGATGACGACGACCGTGTTGCCCTGCGCGACCAGCTCGTGCAGCACTTCCAGCAGCTTCTTGACGTCGTGGAAGTGCAGGCCGGTGGTCGGCTCGTCGAGAATGTAGAGCGTGCGGCCGGTGGCGCGTTTTGACAGCTCTTTCGCGAGCTTGACGCGTTGCGCTTCGCCACCCGAAAGGGTCGTCGCCTGCTGGCCGACATGGATGTAGTCGAGCCCGACGCGGTGCAGGGTCTGGAACGTCTCGCGCACGCGCGGCACGGCCTTGAAGAACTCGGCGGCCTCTTCCACGGTCATGTCGAGCACGTCGGCGATGGACTTGCCCTTGAACAGGACTTCGAGCGTCTCGCGGTTGTAGCGCTTGCCCTTGCAGACGTCGCAGGTGACGTAGACGTCCGGCAGGAAGTGCATCTCGATCTTGATGACGCCGTCGCCCTGACAGGCCTCGCAGCGGCCGCCCTTGACGTTGAAGGAGAAGCGGCCGGGCTCATAGCCGCGCGCCTTCGCTTCCGGGAGCCCGGCAAACCATTCGCGGATCGGCGTGAAGGCGCCGGTGTAGGTCGCGGGATTCGAGCGCGGGGTGCGGCCGATCGGCGACTGGTCGATGTCGATGATCTTGTCGATGTGCTCGAGGCCCTCGATGCGATCGTGCGGCGCGGCGCCTTCGCTGGCATTGTTCAGCTTGCGGGCGATGGCGCGGTAGAGCGTGTCGATCAGGAGCGTCGACTTGCCGCCGCCGGAGACGCCGGTGACGCAGGTGAACAGGCCGAGCGGAATCTCGGCGGTGACGTTCTTGAGATTATTGCCGCGCGCGTTGACCACCTTGATGGTGCGGCGATGGTTCGGCGGGCGCCGCTCCGGCACCTCGACCTCGAGCTCGCCGGTGAGATATCTGCCGGTGAGCGATTTCGGGTTGCGCATGATCTCGGCGGGCGTGCCCTCGGCGACGATGTGGCCGCCATGCATGCCGGCGCCGGGGCCGATGTCGAGCACGTAGTCCGCCAAACGGATCGCGTCCTCGTCGTGCTCGACCACGATCACGGTGTTGCCGAGGTCGCGAAGCCGCTTCAGCGTGTCGAGCAGGCGGGCGTTGTCGCGCTGGTGCAGGCCGATCGAGGGCTCGTCCAGCACGTAGAGCACGCCGGTCAGGCCCGAGCCGATCTGCGAGGCCAGGCGGATGCGCTGGCTCTCGCCGCCCGACAGCGTGCCGGAGGAGCGGGACAGGGTGAGGTAGTTGAGGCCGACGTCGAGCAGGAAGGTGAGGCGCTCGCGGATCTCCTTGAGGATGCGGCCCGCGATCTCGTTCTGCTGCGCGTTCAGCGCCTCCGGCACGGTCTCGAACCAGTCGCCGGCGCGCTTGACCGACAACTCCGAGATCTCGCCGATATGCTTGCCGCCGATCTTGACGCAGAGCGCCTCCGGCTTCAGCCGAAAGCCCTTGCAGGCCTCGCAGGGGACGTCATGGAAATACTTCGCCAGCTCCTCGCGCGCCCACTCGCTCTCGGTCTCGCGATAGCGGCGGTTGATGTTGGTGATGACGCCCTCGAACGGCTTCTTGGTGTCGTAGGAGCGGACGCCGTCCTCGTAGGAGAACTTGATCTCGTCCTCGCCCGAGCCATGGAGGATTGCGTTCTGCGTCTTCTTCGGCAGATCCTTCCATTTGGTGGTCAGCGTGAACTTGTAGTGCTTGCCGAGCGCCGTCAGCGTCTGCACGTAGTAGGGCGACGACGATTTGGCCCAGGGCGCGATCGCGCCCTTGCCGATGGCGAGCTCCTTGTCGGGGATGACGAGGTCTTCGTCGACATGCTGCTCGACGCCKAGGCCGCCGCAGGCGGGGCAGGCGCCGTAGGGATTGTTGAACGAGAACAGTCGCGGCTCGATCTCGGGGATGGTGAAGCCGGAGACCGGGCAGGCGAACTTCTCCGAGAACAGGATGCGCTCGGGCCCGCTCTTGTCGTGGATCTTTGCGGTCTTCTTTTTCTCTTCGGCCGGAGCCGTCGCCGGCGCGTCGGCGAATTCGACGACGGCGAGGCCCTCGGCGAGCTTCAGCGCGGTCTCGAAGCTTTCGGCGAGACGCTGGCCGATGTCGGGCCGCACCACGATGCGGTCGACCACGACGTCGATGTCGTGCGGGAATTTCTTGTCGAGCGTCGGCGCCTCGGCAAGCTCATGGAAGGTGCCGTCGATCTTGACGCGCTGAAAGCCCTTCTTGAGCCATTCAGCGAGCTCCTTCCTGTACTCGCCCTTGCGGCCGTTCACGACCGGCGCGAGCAGATAGAGGCGGGTGCCCTCGGGCAGCGCCAGCACGCGGTCGACCATCTGCGACACGGTCTGGCTCTCGATCGGCAGGCCGGTGGCGGGCGAGTAGGGCACGCCGACGCGCGCCCAGAGCAGCCGCATGT
>NZ_JBFULT010000553.1:0-5023 GCF_054049755.1 Bradyrhizobium sp. P5_C11_2 | reverse complement strand
GGAGCTTGCGCGACGAACTGGCCGCACGCCGTATCAAGGCCGTGATCCCGCCAAATCCGACCCGCAAGCATCCGCATCGCTACGACAAAACCGCTTACAAAGGTCGCAACGTTATCGAGCGGATGTTCTGCCGTCTCAAGGACTTCCGCCGCATCGCAACCCGATACGACAAGCGCGCAGACATCTTCCTGTCCGCAATCCTTCTGGCCGCTGCAATCACTTGGTGGATCAATTGAGTCCGGACCCTAGTCCGGCGCCGACCAATCGCGACGCTTGCCCCACAAAATGCAAATCCCTGCCGGAGAACCGACAGGGATCAGCAGAAAGGATGATGGACGGCGAATGGAACTCACCCGGTGGCCCATCATGGACCTGCCCCGGAATTGAAATGCGTATCTCGCCGCCAAGCAAGGCCAATTTGTGAGCAGGCGGCAGCTCCGCGACGATCAGGACTTGCCTTTGCCGGGTTGCATGAAGTTGCCGGTCATCTGCCGCATGTGATCCCCGGCATTGGTGAACTGGCTGCGCAGGAATTCGGACTGGATCCRCATGGCTTCCTGAAGGTCGGTGGCGTGAACGAGCTTGCGGGCGTGCTCGAACGCAGCCTTCATGTTCTGCTCGGTAAAGGCGAGCGCCTGTTTCGACACGTCCGTGCCCGCTCCTGGAACCGACGTCATCGATTTGGTGGCGGCATCGAAAAACATGCCGAACGCCTTTTCCGCTTGGTCGATCGTCTTCTCGGCCAAGTCGCGCAGTTCGGCCGGAACTTCGAGCTTCGGTTCGATCATGGTCGCTGTCCTCCCCTTTTTTCTACTGACTATCACATTTGCCGGACCGGCTTCCAGCGGTCAGACCAGGCGGCAGACGCAACCGGATGGACCGCAGTGCAGCAGGACCAGCGCTTGGGGAGCGGTATGGCGGCGGTGCGCCGGCCGACCTCACGACAGGGGATGTTCGGGGATGGATTCGTCAGTAGAGAGGTCTTCGACCAGCTTGATGACCTCGAAACGCTGCCGAGGCGCGAGCTTCAGAAACGCGCGCAGCAGGCGCAGACTTTCGACGGTGCTGCTTGCAGGCGCGCCGAGCTTGAGGTGCAGTTCAGCCGCGAAATTGATGTTTTTCATCTCTCGCACCTATGACAAGGATCGGCTTTCGCGATCTGACGTAGAACCCCCGCTCGAGAACCGAACGCCATAACCGGGCACCATGGCGACGGCGAGCTTTCGGCCAGGGCACCCCGGCGGGTTAGCACGCTGAACTGCACATCCGAGCGGACGGGCTCAACCCGAGAGGTTGCAATTATGACAAGGAACAACCCCTTCGGCAAGCCCAACCGTCGGCGCAGCGATGCTTCATCTGCATCGCACCATGGCAATTCCGGATAACAGGAATATGGACCGCCGTCACCCACCTGCGTCAAGAAGCGGCATCAATCACGCACACGGCCTTGACCGCTGTCAATCGGCACAGCGTTTCGCCGTGTTTCCGCCGTGAACGGAGATTGGCAGAACTAGCCCTTCTTCAGCTTATACACGTAATTGTTGAGTCCGGCCTCGGCGGTTGTATCGTCGACAAAGTGAAAGTCGCTCGCGCAGCCGGTCTCCACCGCCTTGATTGGGGGCGCCGCCGAAGCCGAGCGACAGGGCAAGCACCTTGGGATCGACTTTCTTGCCGGCACGCCGCATCTCGCAGCTTTGCGCAGGCAAAGGGGGCGCGGGCCTGATATCTCTCGCGCTTTCAGGACGACCGCCTTGCCCATCGGCCGGTATCGGTAGAACGGATCGCGGCCACCGCGGTGCCTCCCGTGCCCAGCAACACGAGAAAGCAAAAGGCGCCGGCAAATTTCATCTGACGGGTCCCTTGAGCTGTCGGGCTMGAACGAGGCGCTCCGCATCAAGGTTCATCGTGTCCGGTATATTTCCGCCCATGAACCGTTGTTCAAGATCGAGCGACCAAGCTGTTGCGAAACGGCCACGCAGACCACGGGCGCCATGGCTGACGGACTCTTCGATTCGGGCGCGCGTCAGCACCAAAGGACGACGGCATGCTTTCTCGCTGCGATCTCATCAAGGGCGCCGCGGTCGCGCTTCTCACCTTCTCGATACAGGGCGCATGGGCGCAGGAGACCAAGATGAACCTCTTCAAGATCGTGACCATCAAGGACGAGATCATCATTGGATTGTCGGCGGAAGAGCTTCAGGCGCTCGGCGGCAACGATGCGAGCGCGGTTGCGCACGCGCTGGCGCAGAAGGGCGATCTCACCGTCTGGCAATACAACGTGCATCGCGGCCCGAGCGGCGAATTGCAGCAGGCGCCGAGCGCCAAGATCGGCCTCCTCGCCAACGCCTCGCTCCGCGTCGAGCCGTACACGACGCCCTACCAGATCGTCCCGCACCCGTAAGGGGCGGCGGCGCGCCGGCGACGAAAGCCGCCGGCGCCCCCGATCATCGACGCGACACGGGGCGCTGTACCGTGGCTTCCGTCGCGAGACCGTAGATCAGCGCCAGCCGATCGAGGCATTCGCGAAAGCGCCGCGCAAAATAGTCATTCCAGCGCTGGGTGCGGACGGCGCGGCGCTGTCCGATCTGGTCCATGGTCAGGCCCAGCACCAGCACGTCGTGCACCAGCGCGGCGCCGTCGGTGCCAAGCTCGCGCTCGACCCGGTTCAGCCGCAGCACCGCCTGGCGCTGGCTTTCGGTGACGGGCTCGCGCGTGCCCGCGCCGTCGACATATTCGCGGGTCGGATCCACCGCCTGAGGCCCCCGCTCCGCTCTTTCCCAGTCGCTCTGGAATGCGCGGCCGCCGCGGTATTGCGCCTCGTCGATCTGGTGATGCGAATGCAACCGGCCGAGCGGATCACCGCGGACGGAGCGCAGAGCGACGATCCTCTCGCCTGGATCGAGCGCCAGGGGATTGTCGACCTCGATCTCCGCCACCTCGCCATTGAACGGCAGTTCGCGCGATCGCCGGTCGTAGATATTTGCCAACTTGTAGGATTTGTTGCGTCGAGCACGTGCCACTCGGATACTCCCTGCAAAAGTAGACGATTGAACGGGTGGCCGATCCGTCAGGCGGCGGAGACGAGCCTCAGCACGACAGGACCCGTGTTGCGCGCGGAGGCGTTTCCAGGTCTGCGAGCCAGGCGGAGATGGGCCGCGCAATAGCTGCAGCCTGACTGGCGCGGATGACCGCAGAAGGCGATCTCCTCCCCGTCCCGGTCGCCGCCATAGGGATAGCGGCAGTCGCCCGGTTCGAGCTCAACCAGAGAGATCAGGCGCGGCCGGACGCCGACACAGCGCAACTTGACAGGCGCGGACGGCTTCAGCGCGGATTCCGGCGGCGAGCTAAGATACGGCAACGTTGCATGACGCGGCGAGAGCAGACAGTGCACGCCGGTCGAGGACGGCACGATCGACGGACTTGTCATCCGTGTTGGCACCGCAAGTCCGAGCCGCTTGGCGCGACCGACCACCGCATTGCGCGTGTAAGCCGTTCCAAACCTTGCGTTAATCTCCCTTCCGATCTCCGCATAGGACATCCCCTTGAGAAAATAGTCGCGAAGCGCGTCGGAGTGCTCCGACGACCAATGGCCCGGTTCCATGCTGCAGTCCTGTGATGCGCCATGTGCCGACCCTCACGGCCGGATGACGGAACTCACATTCCGGTATTCCGAAACCAAAGTCAACCAGAAATTCTGATATTCATAATTGCAATAATTCCGAATTTCGAATTACAAGAGGCAAGGCGATGGGTAAGCGAGGGAATCACCATGTTGGACGTTGCAATGATCGAGCGGGGCCTGGAAAAGACAGGCAAGAGCAAGGGCGGCCTGGCCGCGGCCATGGGCGTGCGCCCGGGCGCGGTGTCGGAAATCCTTGGCGGCGAGCGTCTGGTGAAGGCCTCGGAAATCATTCCGATCATGGAATATCTCGAGCTCAATCTTGCCCCGATCATGGGTCGGGTTGGCGCCGGCGCGGTGATCGAGCCGGACTATGAACAGGTTCCGCCGGAGGGGCTCGGCGATATCGCGTTGCCCTTCCCGATCATGGAAGAGACCGTCGCCTTCGAGATCGTCGGCGATTCGATGCTGCCCAAATACGAGAGCGGCGACGTGATCGTGGTCTACAAGGACCAGCGCCATCCGCTGTCGAGCTTCTACGGCGAGGAGGCCGTGGTTCGGCTCAAGACCGGGGAGCGCTACCTGAAGACCATCGAGCGGGGCAAATCCCCCTCCGTCGTCAATCTCACCAGTTTCAATGCCAAGCCGATCGTCGGCGTGAAGCTCGATTGGGTCGGGGAAATTTGCCTGTCGATGCCCAAGGGCCAGCTCGAGCGGCTGCGCGCCAAGTCGGCGCGCCCGCGCAAGAAGGGCAAGTAGCCGCAGGCCCGGACCAGCTTCGGATTTTATGAAATCAAGCTTGACTTGATTCCGTTTTTCGGAAATACTCTGTCGCGCGCCCGACCATGGGAGCGCGGCAGGATCTTTCCATGCAGTATTTCGTCGTGATGATCGACTATGGGCGGCGCGGCCGCGAGGCGATCGTCGATCCCGAGATCACCCGGCGCGAGGTCATTTCCCGCATCGCCTCGGGGGAGTACGGCAACATCTCTTTCGTTCACGAGATCGTGGACAGATCGGTCGAGGATGTGACCGAGTCCGTCCTGGCCGAGGCCGCCCTCCCCACTATTCCGCCTGAGGATATCGATCTTCAGGCCGCCCAGCTCGATCACGCTCGCGATCTGCGCAAGCACGAACGGACGTGACGCGGGCCCGGGCGGGCCTGCGCCACCGCCCGGTCGGAGATCACACCGTGAGCACGGTCGAGCCCGTGGTCTTGCGCGCGGCGAGGTCGGCGTGCGCCTTGGCCGCATCCTTCAGCGGATAGGTCTGGTGCACTTCGATCTTGACCGCGCCCGACTTGACGACGTCAAACAGCTCGTTTGCCATCGCGACCAGGCTCTCGCGCTTGGCGGCGTAGGTGAAGAGCGTCGGTCTCGTGACGTAGAGCGAGCCCTTCTGCGC
>NZ_JBFULT010000552.1:0-5035 GCF_054049755.1 Bradyrhizobium sp. P5_C11_2 | reverse complement strand
GGTCGGCACCTTCCTCGGCGTCCTGATCCAGGGCCTGATCCAGACCTACATCAATTTCGACGGGACATTGTCGAGCTGGTGGACCAAGATCGCGACCGGCGTGCTATTGTTCGCCTTCATCGCGTTGCAGCAGGCGCTGGTCGCGCTCGCGCGCCGGCCGGTCGCGAAGAGTGCAGGAGCCGCCTCATGACGTCGCGTATCGTCGTCATCCCGACGCGGCGGGCCCATTCCAACCACGCGGAAGTGGCCCGTTCGATCGGCGTCGACATCATCGCGGGCCGCTACGCGGAAGGCACACGGCTGCCGGGCGATGCCGAGATGATCGCGATGTTCGGCGTATCCCGGCCGGTGTTGCGGGAGAGCGTGAAGACGCTGGTGGCCAAGGGGCTCCTCACCACCAAGGCCCGGGTCGGCACCGTCGTGCGCGAACGCGGTGCCTGGAACATGTTCGACGCCGRCGTGCTGGCCTGGCATCTCGATGCCGGCATCGACAAGCGCTTCCTCAACGACCTCGCCGAAATTCGCCTCGCGGTCGAGCCGCGCGCGGCGATGCTCGCGGCCGCGCGCCGGTCGGAGGAGGACCTCGCCGAGCTGCGGCGCAGCATGGAGCGCATGCGGCGCGAAGCCTCCGATTCCGTCAGCTTTGCCGACGCGGACCTCGCGCTTCACGTCGGCGTGGCGCGCGCGTCCGGCAATCTGTTCATGCGCTCGATCGGCCATGTGATCGAAGCGGCCCTGCGCGCGTCGTTTCTGCTCAGCGCACCGGTCGAGCCGGACGACCGCGACACCGTGCTGCTCTGGCACCAGAAGATCGTCGACGCGATTGCGGCGGGTGACGCCGACACGGCGTCCGAGGCCATGGTCTATGTCATTCACAACGGCATGCGCCGCCATGAAGGCACGGTGATCGAGACCGCGCCGGCCGATGCGCTGCCATCGTCGGAAGCTGGAGAGAGATCGTGACGGAACTTCGCATCGCCATCGTCGGCTTCGGCAAGATCGCACGCGACCAGCATGTCGGCGCGATCGCCGCGACACCGGGCGCGACGCTTGTTGCGGTTGCGAGCCGCAACGCCTCGCTGCCGGGCCTGCCGCATTTTGCGACCATCGAGGAATTGCTGGAAAAAGGGCCGCCGATCGATGCGGTTTCGCTGTGCACGCCACCGCAGGTGCGGCGCGCGCAGGCCATGGCGGCGCTCGCCGCCGGCAAGCATGTGATGCTGGAGAAGCCGCCCGGCACCGGTGTTGCCGAGCTCGATCCGCTGATTGCGATGGCCGCGCAAGCAAAGCGGTCGCTGTTTGCGACCTGGCACTCGCGCCATGCGCCGGCGGTCGAACCGGCGCGCGAATGGCTCGCGCCGCGCCGTATCGCGTCCGTGGACATCAGCTGGAAGGAGGATGTCCGCGTCTGGCACCCCGGACAGAGCTGGATCTGGGAACCCGGCGGGCTCGGGGTGTTCGATCCCGGCATCAATGCGCTTTCGATCCTGACCCACATCCTGCCGCGGCCGGTGTTCGTCACCTCGGCCGAGCTGTCGTTCCCCGCCAATCGCCAGGCGCCGATTGCGGCGAACCTGACACTGGCCGATGCGACCGGACTGCCGATCTCGGCTGAATTCGATTTCCGCCAGACCGGCCCGCAGAGCTGGGATATCGTCGCGGACACCGACTGGGGGCGGATGAATTTATCCGGCGGCGGCGTGCGCATGGCCGTCGATGGCAATGTCGTTGCCGAGGGCCCGGAGACGGAGTATCGCGGACTCTACCGGCGCTTCGTCGAGCTCGCCGCGACCGGGGCGAGCGACGTCGACCTTGCGCCGCTTCGTCTCGTCGCCGATGCCTTCCTGCTCGGCAAGCGCAGCATCGTCGAACCGTTCGTGGACTGATCATGGCTGGCTCAAGGAAAATAGAAAAAGACGTCTTTGGAACGCTGCCGGACGGACGCGCCGTGGAACGCATCGTGCTGCGCGGGGAGGGCGGGTTCGAGGCCCGCATCATCACCCATGGCGCGGTGCTTCAGGCGCTGACCGCACCGGACGCCAAGGGAAACTACGACGACGTCGTGCTCGGCCATGACGCTTTCGCCGGCTATCTCGCCGAACGCAAGTTTCTGGGCGCCACCGTGGGCCGCTACGCCAACCGCATCGCCAAGGGGCAGTTCTCGCTCGATGGCGAGAGCGTGCAGCTTCCCGTCAACAACGGCCCGAATGCGTTGCACGGCGGCCTCGACGGTTTTGATCGCAAGCTCTGGGGCATTGCGGCGATCGACGAGGGCGCCGAGCCTGCGGTGACGCTGACCTACACGAGCCCGCACGGCGAGGAGAACTATCCGGGCAAGCTCGATGTGCAGCTGACCTACCGCGTCACGGGTCCGGCCGAGCTGTCCCTCATTATGGAGGCCAGAACGGACCGGCCGACCATCGTCAACCTGACCAACCACAGCTTCTTCAATCTGGAAGGCGCGACGTCAGGCACACCCATCCTCGATCATCGGCTGATGGTCGCCGCCGAGCAGTTTCTCGCGATCGACCCGACCGCCATCCCGCTGCCCGAGCCGCCGCGCGCGGTGGCCGGCACGCCGTTCGACTTCCGCGACGCCCGCCCCGTCGGCGAGCGCATCCGCGAGAGCGACCAGCAGCTCCGCAACGGCAGGGGCTACGACCACACCTACTGCCTCGCGCGCGACGGCAAGCTGGCCCTCGCGGCACGGCTCGAGGCACCGCGTTCGGGACGGATCATGGAGCTTCTCACCAATCAGCCCGGCCTTCAGGTCTATTCCGGCAACTATCTCGACGGCACGATGTCGGGCAAGGGCGGCAAGCTCATCCGGCAATCGGACGCCATGTGCCTGGAGCCGCACATTTGGCCTGACGCGCCGAACCGGCCGGATTTCCCGAGCCCGCGCCTCGATCCCGGCCAAGTCTATCGCCATCACACGGCCTATCGCTTTGCGGTGAGGACGCCATGATGGAAGAGGTGCCGACGTCTGTTTTATCTGCCGAACCGTGTCATCTCGGCGAAGGTCCGACCTATGATGTGACCACCGATACGGCGTGGTGGTTCGATATCCGCGAGGGGCGGCTGTTCGAGGCGAACCTTGGCAGCGGCAGCATCCGCGTCCAGGCGCTCGGCCGGATGGCGAGCGCGCTCGGGCGCATCGATGCGGAGCGCCAGTTGGTCGTGGCCGAGGATGGCCTCTACATCCGCAAGCTCGCCGACGGCGCGATGACGTTGTTCCTTCCGCTTGAGGCGGACAATCCCGCGACGCGCTCCAATGATTGCCGCGTGCACCAGTCCGGGACGTTCTGGATCGGCACCATGGGCAAGAAGGCCGAGCCGAAGGCAGGGGCGATCTACGCGCTCCACCGCGGCAAGATCTCGACGCTGTTTCCCGGCATCAGCATTCCCAACTCGATCTGCTTCTCGCCGGATGGCGCGACCGGCTACTTCACCGACACCCCGCGCGCGGTGCTCTACGCCGTCCCGCTCAATCCTGCGACCGGATTGCCGCGCGGCGAGCCGGAAGTGCTGCTACGCCACACCGGCATCGGCGGCCTTGACGGCTCGGTGTGCGACGCCGACGGGCAGATCTGGAATGCGTGCTGGGGCGCGAGCCGCGTCGATGTCTACTCTCCGCAAGGCGAGCGGCTGCGCTCGCTCAGCGTGCCGGCCAAGCAGGCGAGCTGCCCGGCCTTCGTCGGCCCCGATCTGTCGCGCCTTCTGGTGACCTCTGCCTGGCAGGACATGGACGATGCGGCGCGCGCCGCCGATCCGCAGGCCGGCTGCACCTTTCTGTTGGAGGTCTCCGCGCGCGGTCGCGCGGAGCCGGACGTCAAGCTTGCATAGGAGACGAAAGGCAGCCCACATCGCGTTCTCGACGACACGAAAAACAGTCTGACACTTAAAGGGAGTGAAACATGCTGAAACTGAAGACGACATTCCTCGCGCTCGCCCTGACCGGCGCTGCCGCGTTGGTCGCGGGCGTTCCCGCCTCCGCCCAGGACAAGGCGACCGTCGGCATCGCCATGCCGACAAAATCCTCGGCGCGCTGGATCGACGACGGCAACAACATGGTCAAGGTGCTGAAGGAGCGCGGCTACAACACCGACCTGCAATATGCCGAGGATGACATTCCGAACCAGCTCTCGCAGGTCGAGAACATGGTGACCAAGGGCGCGAAGGCGCTGGTGATCGCCGCGATCGACGGCACCACGCTCTCCGACGTGCTGAAGCAGGCCAAGGCCAAGGGCATCACCGTGATCGCCTATGACCGCCTGATCCGCGGCACGCCGAACGTCGATTATTACGCGACCTTCGACAATTTCCAGGTCGGCGTGCTCCAGGCTGACTCGATCGTGCAGGGGCTCGGCCTGAAGGAGGGCAAGGGTCCGTTCAACATCGAGCTGTTCGGCGGCTCGCCCGACGACAACAATGCCTACTTCTTCTACAACGGCGCGATGAGCGTGCTGAAGCCGTACATCGACAGCGGCAAGCTCGTCGTCGCTTCCGGCCAGATGGGCATGGACAAGGTCGCGACCTTGCGCTGGGACGGCGCCACTGCGCAGGCCCGCATGGACAATCTGCTCAGCGCCTATTACGGCAACAAGAAGGTCCACGCCGTGCTGTCGCCCTATGACGGCCTCTCGATCGGCATCATCTCGTCCTTGAAGGGCGTCGGCTATGGCAGCGCCGACCAGCCGATGCCTGTCATCAGCGGCCAGGACGCCGAGGTGCCGTCGATCAAGGCGATGCTGCGCGGCGATCAGTATTCGACCATCTTCAAGGACACCCGCGATCTCGCCAAGGTGACCGCCGACATGGTCGATGCCGCGCTCGCCGGCAAGCAGGTGACGGTCAACGACACCAAGACCTACGAGAATGGCGCCAAGACCGTGCCGTCTTATTTGCTCAAGCCGGTCGTGGTCTACAAGGACAATTGGGAGAAGATTCTGGTCGACAGCGGCTACTACAAGAAGTCGCAGTTCCAGTAGGACTCTCCTTCTCCCTCTCCCCGCTTGCGGGGAGAGGGTCGGGG
>NZ_JBFULT010000551.1:0-5045 GCF_054049755.1 Bradyrhizobium sp. P5_C11_2 | reverse complement strand
CCCCAACGCCGAGCCCGCGCCGCGCTACACGCTGTTCCGCCGTGAAGGCGGCAATGTGCCGCTGTTCCAGGACACGTTTGGCGTAGTCCCGCTGGTCACCGGGCGCACCCGCAAGATGATGGAGCCGTTCCTGCTGAGCCCGCCGCACAAATCGGCGACGCGCGCCTCGCATGCCGGCGAGGAGCTGCTGTTCGTCATCAACGGCAAGATCGCGATCAAGCTCGACGGCGAGGAGCTGACGCTCGGCAAGGGCGATTGCCTGTATTTTTCAGGTGAGACCCCGCACGAAGTCAGAAGCCTCGGCCGGCAGAAGGCTGAGGTTCTTGTCGTCGTGGCCCAGAGCCCGACCTGACGGCCGGTCCTAGCGGAACCAGAAAAAACGTCCGGACGACGGCGGGATAGATTCGGGCGGACGCGACCGCTTCGGACGCGGCTTCGGCGGCGGCTCGGCGGACGACGTTGTCTCCGCCGCCGGTGTCGTCTCGCTGCCCGGCACCCTCACCGACAGCAGCAGGTTAGATTCATGCATGCGCCAGCGATAGCCGACGCCGAAGTCGATCGGCTGGGCGCGCGCGAACAATTCGGCGTAGCGCTCCTGGTAGCGGCCCGGGAATTCGTTGATCGGGCCGAGATAGCGGCCGAACGGGAAGAACCGCCATTGCCGCGCATTGTAGTTCGCGAGCGGAATGCCGGAATCGTCCTGGATGATGGTCGCGCTGTTGGCGAGCAGCCAGTCGCGAGCAACCGTGAAATTTCCGGAGTGCAGCAGATAGGACGCGCTCTTGAGCAGGCTGTTACCGGGCCCGAGCGTCTCGCAGAACTTGAGGAAGCCCGCGGCGCGCGCGCCCGGGTTGGAGAGATCGGTCGAGAAATAATACAGCGTGCGCGCCTCGCCGTCGCTGCCGGCAAAGATGATGCGGACACCGTGCGTGGCGTTCGGCCCCGGATTGTCGTTGCCGGTATGCACCCCGCCCTTGTTGTCGAGCGCGACCGTCTCGACGTTGCGGATGGTCTTGCCGGACCGCGCGAGGAAGACATAGAGGATCGGCAAGGTGCCGTTGACCTGGTTGGCATGCAGGTCGACCTTCATCTGCTTGGTGATGAAGAAGGAGAAGCTCAGGATCGAGCCGAGCGAGCGCTCGACATTGTAGAGCGCGGCGCCGACCGAACCGCGCGGCAGCCGCGTCAAATCGGGCACCGCACCGACCGGCTCCAGCGCGCCGAGCACATAGGTGCTGGCCTTGGAATAGAAGGCATTGGCGTAGAGGAAATCCGGGCCGCTGAACATGTAGAACATGGTCGGCCTGGGCGCGGCCAGGTTGACCTCGGCCCAGTTGCGGATCTTCGAGAGCTGCCGCTGCTCGAGCTGGGCAAAGGCGCCGTCGAAGAATTTTGCGTGGCGCTGCCATCCCGGGTCCTTCGTCAACGGCACGAGCGGCGAGTCCGCCGAAGGCTGCATGCCCGCAAGGAAGCGCGCAGTGTCGTCGAAGGTGACGTCGGCGGCGTGCGCGGACGCGACGGCCGCAACCAGCAGGGCAAGAGCGATAGCCGCAATTCTCAGGGGTCGAAACATGTCTATTCGCGATGTTATGACGTGCCAGCGGCGACCGGCCGCCTGCGGAAAACAGCATAAATCAACAGGCCCGAGACCATGACGAGCATCCCCGAGAGCGACTGCACCGGCCGCTCGGTCAAGAGGTAGTACATCATGAACGCGGTCACGAGCAGGAAAACCAGAGGCGTGAACGGGTATCCCCAGGCGCGATACGGGCGCGGCAGATCGGGATCGGTGATGCGCAGCTTGATGACGCCGGCGACCGTGAAGAACGAGCAGAACAGCAGTGCGAACTGGATGAAGTCGAGCACCGCCTCGAAGCTGCGCGTGAACAGCAGCAGGTTCGCGACCGCGAGCTGGAACAGGATGGCATAGGCAGGCGCGCCCCTTACCGACCTCCGCGAGAAAACGCGCAGGGCCGGAATGTCCTCGCCCATCGTCATCATCACGCGCGGCCCGATCCACATCATCGCACTGATCGAGGAAATCAGGCCAACGCAGATCATCGCGCCGACGATCCGGCCGCCGAGGCTGCCGAAGATGGCGCTGCCGGCAACGCTGGCGACGTCGATCTGCCCGGCGAGCGCACTGATCGGCGTGGAGTAGAGGAACACCGCATTGAGCGCGACGTACAAGACGAGCACGATCAGCGTGCCCGTGAGCAGCGCGCGCGGCAGGCTCTGCTGCGGGGTGCTCATCTCCCCGATGATGTAGGTCGCGGCATTCCAGCCCGAGAACGAGTACATCACGAAGACCAGCCCGATCGCGAAGGGCGCGCTGACGATATGGACGAGATCGCCGGCCTGCGGCGCAAAGGAGATTGGCTGCGGCACGCCGACGACGAAGCCGGCGACCAGGAAGGCGACGATCAGCACGACCTTCAAGATGGTCGAGATCAACTGGAACGTGGAGGAGTGCCTGACGCCGGTCAGTTGCACGAGCGAGACCAGCCACACGACGCCAATGGCAAGCGGGATCGGCGGCAGATCGGGGACGACCGACTTGGCGTATTCGCCGAAGGCCATGGCGGCGAGCGCGACCGGCGCCGCAAAGCCGACCGTCGCCGAGACCCAGCCGGCGAGAAAGCCGAAGGCAGGATGATAGGCGCGGCCGAGGAAATTGTACTCGCCGCTCGAGCGCGGAAACATCGCCCCGAGCTCGCTGTAGGAGAACACGCCGCACAGCGCCACGATGCCGCCGATCGTCCACAGCGAGAGGATCGAGAAGCCGGAGGGGATGTCCTTGACCTGGAAGCCGAGGCTGGTGAAGACGCCGACCCCGATCATGTCGGCCACGACGATGGCGGTCGCGACCAGAACCGAGACGCCGGACCCGCCACCGGTCAGCCGGGCAATCCATGGCACGGTTCCCGCGTCTGATGCCGTCATCGGGGTCCCTAACCTCAGGCGTCACGCCTTGTGCGAAGCATCGTGCAGATTGGTCCAGTCAATTCAAGCAGGGTTAACAAGGGCTAAATGAGGCAGCCGATATCGGTATCATGCAACCGATTATGCACGCTCCTGGGCAATAAACCTAGGCAAACACCGGAGAATCCCGTTTCCCGCCCCCACAATCACGACACGATTGCGTGGTCCTTTTGAGCGTTCCGGATGTGGGGAAGTTTCTCCGGACACTTAACGTCGCCTAAACGCCAGTCGGCTCAATTTGCTTAAACATCGCCGCTGGACTCGGGGTCATGGGTGGATGGTCGGGGCCGTTCCGAACTTGAGAGCTGACATTCGTGCCGATCGGACGACGTCCGGCGCGCGCGGCCGTGCGCTCCGGATCGGCCTGATCTCAGCCTTGGTGCCGCTGTCGCTGACGCTGGTTCAATGCGGCAAGGCGCCCAATCCGGCCGCACTCGCGGCGAACTCGCAGGCCAACGTCCCGGTCGTCAATCAGGTCGTCGCCAAGACCAATCCGCAAGTCGCAAGCAACGTCACGTTCGAGGATCGCTTCCCGGCCCCGCAGTTCAAGGAGCGCTTCCCGTCGGCGAGCGAGAGCCTCCTGCAACGGCAGATGTCTGACTTTTCGCCGAAGCGTGCCGTACAGCAGCAGCCGGAGCATGCGCCCTACAAGGTGGCCTCGCTCGAGCCGCAGATCCCCTACACGCGTCCGCCGCGCGACGACCTGACGACGCTCGTCAGCATGAAGTCGTCCGCCTTCCCCTATTTTGGCAACAACCCCGCCTCCGAGGCGCCCTTCCTCAACATCGCCAAGGGCGACCGCCGCGGCCACCGCAGTTACTCCGGGCGCGTCTATTGGCAGGACGAGACCTACAGCGACAGCCGCGTTCTGAT
Source organism: Bradyrhizobium sp. P5_C11_2 (assembly GCF_054049755.1). Classification (NCBI taxonomy): domain Bacteria; kingdom Pseudomonadati; phylum Pseudomonadota; class Alphaproteobacteria; order Hyphomicrobiales; family Nitrobacteraceae; genus Bradyrhizobium; species Bradyrhizobium sp. P5_C11_2. Next base: position 1,190 of record NZ_JBFULT010000551.1, on the reverse strand, counting down.
GCATGTCCCCGAGCATTTCGACGTGCGCAAGCCGGGCGTGATCGTGGTGTTCTTCCACGGCAATGGCGCGACGCTGGAGCGTGACGTGCGTGACCGGCAGCTGGTGCCGCAGCAGATCACCGATTCCGGTGCGAATGCCGTGCTCCTTGCGCCGCAGATGGCCGTCGACGCCGCCGATTCCAGCGCCGGAAAATTCTGGCAGCCCGGCGGTTTCAAGCGCTTCATGGAGGAATCGGCCAACCATCTCGCCCGCGTCACCGGCGATCCCAACAGCGTACGTGCCTTCGCCAACATGCCGATCGTGATCGTCGGCTATAGCGGCGGCTTCCTGCCGACCGCCTGGAGCCTCGAGGTCGGCGGCATCCGCGACCGCGTCCGCGGCGTCGTGCTGCTCGACGCCGTCTATGGCGAAATGGACAAGTTCGCCTCCTGGATCGCGAGCCACCGCTCCGGCTTCTTCGTCAGCTCCTACACCCACTACACCGCGCGGCGCGACCGCGAGCTGATGAGCATGCTGCGGCAGAAGGGCATCAGCGTCTCCGAGGACATGGACGGGCCGCTGCGTCCCGGCAGCGTGGTGTTCGTCGAAACCGGCGACGGCATCACCCATCGCGACTACGTGACCCGCGCCTGGACGAAAGATCCTCTCAAGGACGTGCTGGTGAAGATGTCGGCGACGCCGGCGCTGGCGCTGACGCGCGTGGCCGCCACCGCCTCCTCAACATCGAACCGCTAGGCCTGATATTGCGCCAGCCGGCATTTGGCGGCACTTGCCTGCAATTCTCCCACGCATTGATCAAAATGTAATGTTGATGGCCGAAGCTCCCGTGGGACACCGGATTGTTTCCGCCAGCCGTGGACATAATTTGCCGACCGGATTGCAATCGGAATTTCGCGGGGACGGGTCGTGCGTCAGGGATTGTACAAGGTCGACTTCCATACCGTGCATGGAACGGGCTGCGGCGTCGTCTATGTGACCGATGGCAAGATGCGGGGCGGCAATTCCGCCTTCGCCTTCGTCGGCAGCTATACCGGCGAAGGCGACGGCATCAAGGTCAAGATCTCCACCGAGCGCTACAACGACGACCCGTCCTTCAGGCCGTTGTTCGGCAACGACAGGATCACGCTGACGCTCAGCGGCCGGGAAGACGGCGACATGGCGGAATTCGAAGGCACCGCGCTACAGGCGC
>NZ_JBFULT010000550.1:0-5055 GCF_054049755.1 Bradyrhizobium sp. P5_C11_2 | reverse complement strand
ATCCTGGATCGCCTGCTCCATCGCGATGTGATTCCACGCCGCACCCTGGCCGAGGAAACGCATCGCGCGCCGGTCGATCACCGTCGAAGGATCCAGCGTCGGTTCGCCCTGAACCTGCGAACGGAACCCGAGCTCGGCATATTTCTCCGCCCGCGTGATGCCTGACTTCGCCTCGTGGAGGCTCGCAAGCACTTCCTGGGTGTTGTTTCCGATGGAGGAGACAATGCCCATCCCGGTGACCACAACCCGCCTCATGACAGCCTCGCCTAAATCGTTGTCTTTCTTGGTGATGCGTTCAGCTCAGGCTCGTGCCCTGCTTGAACAAGCCGACTTTCAGATCCTTCGCGCGATAAATAATCTGGTCGTCGACCGAAAGCCATCCATCGGCGATACCGAGCACGAGCTTTGAACGCATCACCCGCTTGATATCGACGTTGTACACAACCTTGCGGGCCTCGGGCAGCACCTGGCCGCCAAACTTCAGCTCGCTCAGGCCAAGCGCGCGGCCGCGACCTTCGCCGCCGCTCCAGCCCAGATAAAAGCCGACCATTTGCCAGAGAGCATCGAGGCCGAGGCAGCCGGGCATCACCGGATCGTTCTTGAAGTGGCAGCCGAAAAACCAGAGATCGGGCTTCACATCCAGCTCGGCGCGCACCAGCCCCTTGCCGAATTCGCCGCCGGTCTCGTTGATGTCCGAAATGCGGTCGAACATGAGCATGGGCGGCAGCGGCAATTGTGCATTGCCCGGGCCAAACATCTCGCCGCGGGCACATGCCAGTAAATCTTCAAATTCGTAACCGTTACGCCTGTTCAGCATGCGGAAACCTCTGTGTTCGAACCCGATTGAGCGGCGTTTCTGGCGAAAATGGGCCCCGTCCCTGTTCGGAAAGCAACGCCCATTGCCGTCAACAGGCGTGAATGCCGAGAGCCCGGATCGGCTACGGGCCGGCCTCAATGCCYGACCGCGCCAAAATCGGTTAAGCGGAACCGCGCGCTCTCTAACACAGGCCTTTTCGGGTAGCAAAGCGCACACATGAAGGTAAAATGACCGGGACGTGGCCCGGTTCCTCGTCCGATTAGAACCGCTCTAGTTGCGAGAAACTTGCATCTGCATCTATCTCTCCATATATTATATTGGAGAGACAGTGTTCACGCGTGCCCGAATTTGGAAATGAGCGAAAACAACGCGCCCCATCATGACGAAGACGCCCACACGGCGGCCCTTCTGTCCGGACGCCAGCCGGCCCTGACCGGCTGCCCCTGGCACGACGTCAACGAAATGCTCCAGTCCGCCGGCCTTCGCCCGACGCGGCAAAGGATGGCGCTTGGCTGGCTGCTGTTCGGCAAGGGAGCACGCCACCTCACGGCTGAAATGCTCTATGAGGAAGCGACCCTGGCCAAGGTTCCGGTCTCGCTCGCCACCGTCTACAACACGCTGAATCAGCTCACCGATGCCGGCCTGCTGCGTCAGGTCAGCGTCGACGGCACCAAGACCTATTTCGACACCAACGTCACCACGCATCACCATTATTACCTCGAGAACAGCCATGAGCTGGTCGATATCGAGGATCCGCATCTGGCGCTGTCCAAGATGCCGGAGGTGCCCGAGGGTTACGAGATCGCGCGCATCGACATGGTCGTGCGGCTGCGCAAGAAGCGCTGAGAATCAATCCTAAACTGCTGATTTAGTCATCATGGCCGGGCTTGTCCCGGCCATTGCTATTTGCATGGTCATTCCGGGGCGGTGCGTAGCACCGAACCCGGAATCTCGAGATCCCGGGTCCGGCGCTTCGCGCCATCCCGGGATGACGCCTGCGGCGTCAATTCACCTGCTCGTCCGAGTAGACGCCCCAGAGGCGCTCCTGCTGGATCCAGCCGTCAAACCCGTTGCCGCTGACGCGGCACCAGTTTGCGCTGCACTTCTTCACTTGCGTAACGACACCGGCCTGGAGCTTTGCCGCAATCGCGCTGTCAGGATCGGCACGGTCGTAGATCGGCGCGAGGTCGTCCTTGTGCTTCATGGTCACGACCGCAGTGCGGCGGCCCGACAGCAGCGAGTGATAGACCCAGCCTTCGGCGCCTTCGGAGTCGCGCACCCGGCGCCAGTTCTCGAACTCGGCGGTGATTTCGACCGGCAGGCCAGAGCGGGTGTAGACCCAGGCCACGTCATTGTCCTTGGTCGGGCCGGCGCGGACGTTCACGTGATCCGATTTGAGGCTGACATAGCGCGGCACCGGCAGGCCGCTGGCGGTCTGCGGTGTATTGTCCTTCGCCGAATGCCCGGGGCTGACCGAGGCGCTCAACCAGCCGCAAACGAGCGCCATCACCGCACAAAAACGCCCCAACGCCATTAACCCGTCTCCTGTCCAGGACCGGCTGAGCCGGGCCCTCACCCCAAAGTCCAAACCCTGCCGCATGCCCTCTTTCCCGCTCCCCGCGGGTGTTCCCGAAGCCAGGTCCGTGGTTCTTGTCTTGGCCCGGCCTTCTGCTAGAGAGGACGGGCACTTGAACAACCAGTTTGTCCCGATTTTCCGCGTGGAAATGTCGGGAGAGCTTGAAGGAAACGCCGGGGACGACGCGGCAAGGGCAGTGTCGAACAACCGGGTTAATGAGGCCTGAACGGCCGGCCTTTGGCGACAGAGGCGGCTTGCGACGCCTGATGAGAGCAGGACATGTCGGTGAAGAAAAAGCCCCTCGTCGTCGTGACGCGCAAGCTGCCGGATTCGATCGAGACACGGATGCGCGAGCTGTTCGACGCGCGGATCAATCTCGACGACACGCCGATGTCGGCCGAGCAGATCGCGGAGGCCGCGCGCACCGCCGACGTGCTGGTTCCGACCGTCACCGACCAAATCACCGCCGACATCGTCAACCAGCCCGACTGCAAGCTCCGCCTGATCGCGAATTTCGGCAACGGCGTCGACAATATCGATGTCGAGGCGGCGCACGCCCGCGGCATCACCGTCACCAACACGCCGAAGGTTTTGACCGAAGACACCGCCGACATGACCATGGCGCTGATCCTGGCCGTGCCGCGCCGGCTGATCGAAGGCGCATCGATCATGACTGAAGGAAAACCCTGGGCCGGCTGGTCGCCGACCTGGATGCTCGGCCACCGTATCGGCGGAAAGCGTCTCGGCATCATCGGCATGGGCCGCATCGGCCAGGCGGTGGCGCGCCGCGCCCGCGCCTTCGGCTTGCAGATCCACTACCACAATCGCCGGCCGGTGGCGCCGAAGATCGCCGAAGAGCTGGGGGCGACCTATTGGGAAAGCCTCGACCAGATGCTGGCGCGGATGGACATCCTCTCGGTGAACTGCCCGCACACGCCGGCGACCTATCACCTGCTGTCGGCGCGGCGGCTGAAGCTGATCCGCAAGGACGCCTACATCGTCAACACCGCGCGCGGCGAGGTCACCGACGAGGATACGCTGATCAAGCTGATCGAAGCCGGCGAGATCGGCGGCGCCGGCCTCGACGTCTACGAGCACGAGCCCGCGGTGAATCCCAAACTGGTGCGGCTCGCCAAGGCCGGCAAGGTGACGCTGCTGCCGCATATGGGCTCGGCCACGATCGAAGGCCGCGTCGAGATGGGCGAGAAGGTCATCATCAACATCCGTACCTTCCTCGACGCGCACAAGCCGCCGGATCGCGTGCTGCCGAGCATGCTCTGAGGTTTATGCGCGGCGTGTTTCGCGCTTGCGCCAGTCCGCGACGAAGTCGATGAAAGCGCGCAAGGCCGGCGGCATCTGGCGCCGGCTCGGATAATACAGGAACGGGCCCGGGAACGGCTCGCACCAATCCTGAAGCAAGCTGACCAGCGCGCCCGACTTCAGCGCTTCATGGACGTAGCCATCGAGCGTTGCCCATATACCGACGCCGTCGAGCGCAGCGCGCATGGCGAGGCCCATATTGGTCGAGATCAGCTTGGCCGGAGGATCGACCTTCATCAGCTGGCCAGCCTTCTCGAACTCCCAATCGTGCATGACGCMGCTCGAGTAGCGGGCGCGAATGCAATCATGGTCGAGCAGATCCTTCGGATGCCCCGGCCTGCCGCGACGCGCGACGTAAGCGGGCGAAGCGACGACGACATAGCTCTGCGGGCCGCTCAGCGGGATCGCCACCATGTCCTGCGCGAGATGCTCGCCATAGCGCACGCCGGCGTCGAAGCCGGCGCTGACGATGTCGACGAAGCCGCTTTCGGAGACGATGTCGAGATCGACCTGCGGATGCGCCTCCAGGAATGGCCCGACCATCGGCGCCAGCACGAGATCGACCGCCGGCGGCGGCGCGTTGATGCGCAGGCGGCCCGACGCGACCTCGCGCAGGCCCCGCACCTGATCCAGGGCGTCGCCGACGTCGCGCAGGGCCGGAGCGACGCGCGACAGCAGCAGCTCGCCTGCCTCGGTCAGCGCCACGCTGCGGGTGGTGCGGTTCATCAGGCGGACGCCGAGGCGCTCTTCGAGATCCCGTAGGCGCTGGCTAAGGCTCGACACCGACACGCGAATTTCCACCGCCGCGCGCCGGAAATTGCGGGTGCGGGCGACCGCCAGGAAGACGTCGAGATCGCGCAAATCGGGATCGGCCATTGTTCGCCATGGTGAACAAGCCATTCCGGATTGTCCAGCTTATCGGCGCAATGAAGCCAGCGCATATGTGGCCTCGTCACGCGGCGCAATCTGCCTGCCGCCTCTTGAGGAGAGCCAACATGGAACAGCGCAAACTCGGTTCAACCGGCCCCGATGTCTCAGCCCTTGGCCTCGGCTGCATGGGCATGTCCGAGGTCTACGGGCCGGCCGATCGCGACGAGAGCATCGCCACGGTCCATGCAGCGCTCGATGCCGGCATCACGCTGCTCGACACCGGCGATTTCTACGCCATGGGCCACAATGAAATGCTGGTGCGCGAGGCGCTGAAGGGTCGCCCGCGCGACAGGTTGCAGATCAGCGTCAAGTTCGGAGCGCTGCGCGGGCCCGCCGGCGAATTTGCCGGGATGGACACACGGCCGGCTGCGATCAGGAATTTTCTGGCCTATTCGCTGCAGCGCTTGGGCAC
>NZ_JBFULT010000549.1:0-5057 GCF_054049755.1 Bradyrhizobium sp. P5_C11_2 | reverse complement strand
GTTATCTGATGGGCTCGGTCTGGTTCAAGTTGTGGCGCGCGGCAGCCATGCGCAGAATCGGACCGGATCACGTCGCCAAGCTGCGTTACGACGATGGCGGCCAGGATTTTCTCGCCACGCCGCCGGGCGCGGAAGGCAAGCGATGGACTGCCGCGCTGCAGGATCTGGCGCCAGCGATCGAAGCACTGGCAGCGCTCGCTGGCCCGGAGGCCACCGATGGCGGCAGCAACAATTGGGCGATTGCGCCGTCGCGGACCGCGACCGGCCGGCCATTGCTGGCCGGCGATCCACACCGCGTCTTCGAGATGCCGAGCCTGTATTCGCAGTTCCACCTCGCCTGCGACGCGTTCGATGCTATCGGGCTTTCGGTGCCGGGCGTGCCGGCATTCCCACACTTTGCCCACAACGGCCATGTCGCTTTTTGCGTAACCCACGCCTTTGTCGATATCCACGATGTCTATGTCGAGAACTTCAAGCCCGGCGACGCGTCCCGCTACCTGTTCCGGAACGAATGGCGCAGCAGCGATATCCGTCGCGAGCGCATCGCGGTTCGCGGAGGATCTGCCGTCGATGTCGAGGTGATCGCGACCCACCACGGGCCGGTGATCGCGGGCGATCCGCATCAGGGAGCGGCATTGACGCTGCGGTCGGTGCAGTTCGCCGAGCTTGATCGGTCGTTTGATTGCCTGTTGCCGATGCTGCACGCCGGAAGCGTCGACGCGCTCTATGAGGCGACGCGAGGCTGGGGCCTGATCGATCACAATCTGGTCGCGGCCGATACCACCGGGCGGATCGGAAATCTCGTGCGCGCCATCGTGCCGCAGCGCCCGCGACTGAATGGCTGGCTGCCGGTGCCGGGCTGGACGGGAGAGTATGAATGGCAGGGCGTCATTCCCTGGGAAGATATGCCGCGCGCCTTTGACCCGCCGGACGGCTTTTTGGTGACCGCGAACAACCGTGTCGTCACGGACGAACATCCGGATTATCTGTGCACCGACTGTCATCCTCCGTACCGGGCCAAACGGATCGCCGACCGGCTGGCCGCACTTCCGGCAGCCACTGTCAGCGACATGAGAAGCATCCATGCCGATACGCACAGCTTCACAGCGCGCGAATTCATTGGCCGCCTGAACCAGCTCCCGGCGATCGAAKGGCCCGCTGCCGCGTTGCGTGACCTCATTGTGGGTTGGGACGCGTGCATGGCTGCCAACTCAAAGGCGGCTGCAGCCTATGCGAGGACGCGGCGCGAACTTGCGCGTATCGTTCTCGAGCGGTCGGGTTTGAGCGCGGTGTCGCGAGATCCCGTCGCCCGAGTTGCCCCCGGCGTAGCGCCACTCAATCAGATCTGGTGGGCACTTCCATCATTGCTGCGCAACGACGATGCGGCGTTCCTCGGCGGCTGGGATTGGGATCACGCGCTGACGGCGGCGCTCGAGCGGGCAGCGGAGACCGACAAGGACAAGACTTGGTCGGAGCTGCATCACGTCCGCATGTCGCACCCGTTATCGGCGGCCTTCCCCCAGGCGGCGACGCAGCTCGAACCGCCGGGGCTTCCGGTTGGCGGCGACAACGATACCGTCATGGCCAATGGATGCTATTGGGCCTCCTCAGGCCTCACCGCGGCCTATGGTGCGGTCGCGCGCTATGTCTTCGACATGGGCAACTGGGACAACAGCGCCTGGGTTGTGTTCCACGGCGCGTCGGGACACCCCGCGAGCCCGCATTATTCCGATCAGCATGCGCTATGGGCATCCGTCCAGATGGTGCCGATGCTGTACGACTGGAGCAAAATCACGAAGGCCAGCGACCAGCTCGTACTAAAACCTTTCACCTAGGTCCCTCGAGGCGCTCCCTGCCCGTCGACCAATTTGACCTAGAGGAAGGCAATGATGTCGCGCTTCTCGAGTTCGGTTCGGGCAAGAATGCCACGACGTCGTCAGATCGGACCATCAATCCGATCTCGACGCCGACCGGACAGGACGACAGCGCCGCGATCCCCGGGGCGCGCAACAGGACCGGCTCGCGCGCAACGCCGGCGACATCGATGTAGAGATCGATGTGATCGCCCTGAAAGACCTGCGTGGTCACCGTTCCACGCAGCACCCCCGGCGTGCTTCCTGACGTCACGGCCAGATGCTCCGGCCGAATGAAGACGTCCACAACATCACCAATCGCCGCCTGCGCGAGCGGCGCCGCCGGAACCTCGATACGCATGTCACCGACGGATACGGTGGCGACCTCTCCGCGCCGCTCGACGAGACATCCAGCCAGAACATTCACATTCCCGACGAAGGATGCAACGAAACGATCCGCGGGACGGCGGTAGACATCGCCAGGCGCGGCAATCTGACGTATCCGCCCCGCCGACATCACCGCAATGCGGTCCGACATCGATAGCGCCTCGCCCTGGTCGTGGGTCACAAAGATCGTGGTCACGCCGAGCTCGCGCTGGATCTGCTTCAGTTCGACTTGCATCGACGCGCGCAGATTCTTGTCCAGCGCCGAGAACGGCTCGTCTAGCAAGAGCACCTTCGGCTTGATCACGAGCGCGCGCGCCAGTGCGACGCGCTGCTGCTGGCCGCCCGACAGCTGCCGCGGCTTGCGGTCGCCGAATCCGTCCAGCTTCACCAGTGCCAAGGCATCGTCGACCCGGCGCGCAATCTCCTTCCTGTCGATCCCGCGGGTCTTCAGACCGTAGGCGATATTGTTGGCGACATTCATATGCGGAAACAGCGCATAATTCTGGAAGACGATGCCGATCTCGCGCTGATGGGCGGGCGTTTCGGTGACCAGAGTGCCCTCGATGAAGATCTCGCCGCTATCGGCTTCGAGAAAGCCGGCAACGAGATTGAGCAGCGTGGTCTTTCCGCAGCCGGACGGTCCGAGCAGGGTCATGAACTCGCTCGGCTGGATCTTGAGCCAAGCTTCATGAAGGGCCATGGAGTCGCCGAAGCGCTTGGTCACGCCGTCGAGCTGTACCGCCGGCCGGCCTTGCCGGCCCGTTTCGCTGCTCGCGGTTACGCCCATCCGATCAGTGTGCATCAACATTGAGGATCTTCTCGAGACCAAGGAAGGCATTGGCGAGGCTCAGCAGCAATGCGGTGACGGCGATATAGATCACCGACAGCGCAGCCAGCGTCGGATCGGCGAACTCGCGCACATAATTGTACATCGCAACCGGCAACGTCTGCGTCGCCTGGCTGCTGACGAACAGTGTGGCCGTAAACTCATTGAACGAGAGGATCGCGGCAAACAGCCAACCGCTCAACAGCCCCGGCAGCAGCAGCGGGATCGTCACGGTCAGCAGGATACGGCCCGGTGTCGCGCCGAGGCTGGAAGCCGCGAGCTCGAGCCGGCTGTCAAGATTTTCCAGCGAGATGAAGGTGCTGCGCATCACGAATGGCAGCACCAGCAACACATGGGTCAGGATGACAAGCGGAAAGCCGCGCCCCGCGCCGGTCTGCGATGCCAGGATCAGCACGCCGAGGCCGATGGTGTAGTGCGGGATGATCAGCGGCGACAGCAAGATGCCCTCGAGCACCGACTTGAGCACGAAAGTATAGCGATGGATCGCGATGGCAAAGGCTGCGCCGACGACCAACGCAATGCTCGACGCCCATAACGTCACCGTGAGGCCGTTCCAGAAGCCCCGGCCGAAATCACTGTAGGAGAATGCCCGCCAGAACCAGCGCAGCGACCATGCCTGCGGCGGAAACGCAAGAATCGCACGGTCGTTGAACGCAGTAACGGCAACGACGATGCCGGGCAGCAGCACGAACAGAAGGATCGCAGCGACAAGCACACGCCCCGACCATCTCAGCACCATGACGGCGGGAGACCGTTTCATGTCGCGCTCGCCAGTCGTTCCAGCGGCCTGGTCGCCTGCTTCAACAATGCGATGACGGCCAGAGACAGCGCGAGGCCGATGATCGACAGGCTCGCGGCAAAGGGGAAGTTGAAGGACGAGAAGCCGAGCTGATAGATCAGCGTCGATACCGTGCTGACCCTCCCGCCGCCGATCAATTGCGGCGTCGCGAAGGCGCTGAACGTCCAGGCAAATGCAGTCGAGAAGCCGGCGATGATGCCTGGCATCGACAGTGGCAGAGTGATCGTCAGAAAGACCCGGATCGGTCCCGCGCCGAGGCTCTCCGCCGCCTTCTCGCAATTCCGGTCGATATGCGACAGACCCGCGGCCAGCATGATGACCATGATCGGCATCGTCACATGGACCAGTGCAGCGATCACGCCACCTGCAGTGAACATCATCTGCACCGGACGCTCGACGAGGCCGAGCTTGACCAGCAGCGTGTTCAGGAAGCCGTTATTTCCGAGCACGATCATCCAGGAATAGGTCCGCACCACCTCCCCCAGGAACAACGGCGTCACCGCCGCGATCAGGATGAAAGAGCGCATCGCGGAACTTCTCGTGCGGACCAGCGCATAAGCCAGTGGATAGGCCAGGATCAATGTGAACGCCGCCGTCTCGAAGCAGAGCAGGATCGTATTCCAGAACGCGAGCGCATAAAGCGGCCGGAGCATGGCCGCGAAATTCTGCAACGTGAACCCGCCCACTTCCAGCGAGCCCGGGATGTAAGCCCTCATGCTGAACTGAAACACGGCCGTCATCGCAGCCGTCAGCCCCAGCGCGACAAGCCCGGCCGGCGAGACGAACCATCCCAGAAACGGGCGCTTGGTCATGACGAACTCCTTGGCGAACTCCTCGGCGAACTCCGCGCTGGAAATTGCGGCCCGGCCACGGCCGGGCCGCTGCTTACGCTCAGGGAGCCATGATGTTTTCGGCGAACCACTTCCGCCACTCGGCAGTCTTTTCGGCACGCAGCTTGTGATCGATGATAAGGGTCTGATGCGCCCATTGATCGGGCGTCGTGAACACGCCCGGGAGCGACGCAACCTCCGGCAAGAGCTTGGCGTTGTCGACCACTGGACTTCCCTTCTTGAGATTGGCGATCTGTGCCTGTACCGCCGGATCGAGTGCGATATTCAGGAATTTGTAGACGAGATCAGCCTTGGCCGTGCCCTTCGTTATGCCCATGGTG
>NZ_JBFULT010000548.1:0-5094 GCF_054049755.1 Bradyrhizobium sp. P5_C11_2 | reverse complement strand
GGGAGAGGGAGAGCACCTGCAAACGCGGCGGCGATGCAATCTAGCCTTATTTTCCAGGGTGAATCGCGCTGCTCCTCGCACAAAGAGGCCGGTCGTCGCTTGTCGAAAGCATCGAATCAGCTTTAGCAAGGCTGCTTGCGGGCCTTTGAAACAAGGCAAAAACCGCTGACCCAGGCCTCTTCCGCTCAGGAAGTAGCTAAAAAGCAGGGTTTTTTGCCACAGGGGGCCAAAAAAGCCCGTAAAATCGCGACAAAACTGTGCAGAAGGCTATAGGCCTTCGCCGGTTGGTCTAATATGCAACCGGCAACGAATCAGAGGAGACACGATGCCAGCCCAAATGTCCAAATCGCAGTTGATCGAAAAGATTGCGACCGCCACCGAGCTTTCCAAGCGCGACGTCAAGAGCGTCATGGAGACGCTGACCGACGTCGGCCACAAGGAGCTCAAGAAGAACGGCCTGTTCCTGGTGCCGGGCTTCGCCAAGTTCGTGGTCATCAAGAAGCCCGCGACCAAGGCGCGCAAGGGCACCAACCCGTTCACGGGTGAAGAGATGATGTTCAAGGCCAAGCCGGCCCGGAAGATCGTCCGCGCCCGCCCCGTCAAGGCCGCCAAGGACGCTGTGGCCTGATAAAGCAAAGGCCCCCTCGCAGGAGGGGGCCTTTTGTCTTGAGCGACTGCGAGGGCTGAAACGGAGGGGTCAGCCCTTGCGGCGCTTCACCCGCACCGGAACCGGCTGAAGCCGCGGTCCCGGTGGCGCCAGTGCATCACGCACTTGGTCGATCACGCGATCGAGCAATTGGCGCAATCGCTGTGCCTTCCGCGATCTCTTCGCTCTTTCCAACAATCCACGCATTGCCGTCACTCCGCCGCTTCGACATTGGCTTCGGCCGGCTCGAGCGCTGCGGCGATGGCCTCGTCGACGCGTTCGAGCCAGATGAATTCGAGGTTGTCCCGCGCGCTCTGCGGGATGTCGTCGTAGTCCCGCTTGTTGCGCGCCGGCAGCATCACCCGCTTCAGTCCGGCAGCGGCCGCAGCCACCACCTTCTCCTTGATGCCACCGACCGGCAGCACCAGGCCGCGCAGGGAGATCTCGCCGGTCATCGCGGTGTCGCTGCGCACCGTGCGGTTGGTGAGCAGGGACGTCAGCGCCGTGAACATCGCGACCCCCGCGCTCGGCCCGTCCTTCGGGGTTGCGCCCGCCGGCACGTGAACGTGGATGTCGTTCTTCTCGAACAGCGATGGATCGATGCCGAGCTGCGTGGCCTTGCTCTTCACGAGCGTCATCGCAGCCTGCACGCTCTCGCGCATGACGTCGCCGAGCTGGCCGGTCAGGATCATGCCGCCCCGGCCGGGCACGCGCGAAGCCTCGATGAACAGGATGTCACCGCCGACCGGCGTCCAGGCGAGCCCGGTGGCGACGCCCGGAATGCTGGTGCGCTGCGCGATCTCGCCTTCGAAACGCGGCTGGCCGAGCACGGTGGCGACGTCTTTTGCCGTCACCACGACCTTGGCAGCCGTGCCCTCGGCGACCTGCACCGCGGCATGGCGGAATATCTTGCCGATCTCGCGCTCCAGGTTGCGCACGCCGGCTTCCCGGGTGTAGCCCTTGACGACCAGCTTCAACGCGTCCGGCTCGATCTCGGCCTGCTCGGCCGTCAGGCCGTTGGCCTCGAGTTGACGCCGCACCAGGTAGCGGCGTGCGATCTCCAGCTTCTCCTCCTCGGTGTAGCCGGCGAGGCTGATCAGCTCCATGCGATCCAGCAGCGGGCCCGGAATCTGGTCCAGCATGTTGGCGGTCGCGATGAACACCACGCGCGACAGGTCGAACGGCACGCCGAGATAGTTGTCCCGGAACGTTCCGTTCTGCTCGGGGTCGAGCACCTCCAGCATCGCAGCCGAGGGATCGCCCTGCACGCCGCGGCCCATCTTGTCGATCTCGTCCAGCATCATGACGCAGTTGCGCGTGCCCGCCTTCTTGATGCCCTGGATGATGTTGCCGGGCAGTGCGCCGATATAAGTGCGCCGGTGACCGCGGATCTCGGCCTCGTCATGCACGCCGCCGAGGCTGACGCGCACGAAGGGGCGATCCATCGCGCGTGCGATGGATTGGCCGAGCGAGGTCTTGCCGACGCCGGGCGGGCCGACGAAGCACAGGATCGGCGCCTTGCCCTGCGGAGCAAGCTTGCGCACCGCCAGATATTCGATGATCCGGCTCTTGATCTTTTCCAGGCCGAAATGGTCGGCATCCAGGATGCGGCGCGCCTCCTTGATGTCGATCGGCTTCTCCGCGGGCAACGCCCAGGGCAGCTCGATCAGCCAGTCGAGATAGGTGCGGACCATGCCGGATTCGCCGGCGGCATCGGGCATGCGCTCGTAGCGGCGCAGCTCCTTCTTGGCGTGCGCCTCCGCTTCCGGCGGCATGTTGGCCTTGGCAATGGCAGCCGTCAGCTCGGCGACCTCGGCCGCCTTGCCGTCGCCTTCGCCGAGCTGGCGCTGGATGGTCGCCATCTGCTCGCGCAGGATCGCCTCGCGCTGCCGCTCGTCGAAGCTGGCGCGGGTCTTCTGGCCGATCTCGTTGGAGATGCGCAGCACCTCCAGCCGCTCGGCCAGATGCTTCGACACCTTCTCGACCCGCAAGGCGAGATCGATGGTCTCCAAGACCTCCTGCTTGTCCTGCGGCTTGATGTCCATGAACGAGGTCGCGAGATCCGCCAGCGCGCCGGGCGCGGTGGTGCCCTGGAACATCGCGGCCAGTTCGGGCGGCGCCTGCGGCAGCAGCTCGATCGCCTCGATCGCCTGGCGCTGCAGGTTCAAGGCACGCGCCTCGATCTCGGGCGAGGTCGTGGTCGGCTCCGGAATCTGCTGGATCCGCGCAGCCGGGAACGGCGTGCCCGGCAGGAAGTCGAGGATCCGCGCACGCTGCACGCCCTGGCAGACGATGTGATGGGTGCCGTCGGGCGCGGTGATGTAGCGCACGATGTTGGCGATGGTCGCGACCCTATAGAGGTCGTCCGGCCCGGGTTCTTCGGTCTCCGGGCTGCGCTGCAGGACGATGCCGACCGGCCGCTGCTCGCGCAGCGCTTGCTGCGCCGCGGCGACCGACTTCGGCCGCGCGATAGCGATCGGCGCGATGGCGCCGGGGAACAGGACCATCTCGCGCACGGGGATGATGATCAGCGCATCTTCGGGGATCTTCACGTCGGAATTGTTTTGCGTGGCATTCATCTGTTCGGTGGCCATGATCGACCTCAGGATTTGGCGAGGCGCAGCGCGACGCAGCCGTCCATCACGAAGCGGCTGATGGCGTAGCGGCCAACGGGAAGCGCGATGCGCCGCTCAAAGCGGCCCTGCGGCAGCTCGAGCCGGTGGATGCGGGCGTTGCGCAGCTCCGGCGGCAGCGTGCGCTGGCCGGAGATGACGAGCACGCCGTCATGGATCACCGTCTCGACATTGTCGGGATTGACGCCGGGAAGGGCGACCAAAATCAGGAGCTCACGCTCGGTTTCGAGCACGTCGATCGGGGGTTCCCAGCAAGCTTCCTGGCGGCCGAACTGCTGGCGCAGCCGTTCGGCGCGGGTCAGCGAGTCCAGGGCTTCGGACAGCATCCAGTCGAGGGGATTTTTGGGTTGCATGGCAAACTCGGGGAAAGGCGCTGCGATTGGAAGATCAGCATATGGGGATGGTTCCCCGGAAATCCAGCAGCGCGCATTCGGAGCATGCCTGGCCCTCTGACTGGAGAGCATCCTCGCAGTCAAGCGTTTCGGCGCCGCGAATATGTTCCGCGGCGCCAACAGTTGGGCCGGCTCGGCTCAGGCCGCAGCGCGGTATTCCTCTTCCGCCTCAATGTTGATCACGGAGGTGGCGAGCTCGGTCAGGGTTTGATCGGTCGTTTTTTCCTCGTCGAGCGTCGCCTGGAGCAGCCTGGCGGCGTCCGGCATGCCGAGCTCTTCGGCCCAGGTGCGCAGCGTGCCGTAGCGGGAGATCTCGTAGTGCTCGACGGCCTGGGCTGCGGCGAGCAGGCCGGCGTCGAGGGCAGGGGCATTCTTGAAGTCCTTCATGATCTCAGCCCCCTCATCGGTGATGCCGTTGATGGCCTCGCACGGCTTGCCGCGCGCCGGCTTGCCCAGCATCTTGAAGATCTGGTCCAGCCGTTTGACCTGGCCCTGCGTCTCACGCAGATGCTTGGTGAAGGCCGCGGAGAGCTGCTTGGAGTGAGCCGCCTTCGCCATCTTCGGCAGCGTCTTGATGATCTTGTTCTCGGCGAAATAGATGTCCTTCAGCGTCTCGAGGAACAGGTCGCTCAACATCTTCGGCGCCTGACGCGTGCGGCGCGCCGCGGTCTTCTTGGTCGTACGTTTCTTTGCTCGTTTAGCCATAAATCCTCCTCTTGAGGGGCACGGGAAGGCGCTCCCGTCCTCAATCCTCGCGCGACCAAGACTCTGCGAGGGCAAATGTTCCTCGCGAAGGCCGCCTCGAGCCGTTATGGATTGCGGCTGCACCTCGCGTGAGACCGATCCGCATGCTCGATTTCGCCCTGTCCGCCTTCGTGACGCTGCTGCTGGTGGTCGATCCTGTCGGCCTTGCGCCGGCCTTCCTCGCCGCGACCGGAGGCATGCCCGACAAGGTCAAGCGGACCATCGCGCTGCGCGCGCCGCTGATTGCGGCGTCGATCCTGGTGGTGATCGCGCTGGTCGGAAACTGGCTGCTGCGCCAGCTCGGGATCGGCATCCCCGCGTTCCAGATCGCCGGCGGRCTTCTCCTGTTCGGCGTATCCTATCAGATGATCTTCGGCGATCGCCCGCATCGCGAGGCGCGCGAGGCTGACAAGGCGACCGCGGAGCACGCCTCCGACGTCGCGGTGTTTCCGCTGGCCATCCCCATGATGGCCGGCCCTGGCGCGATCGCGACCACACTGCTGTTGACGGGCGATGCCGGCTATGGGGCGAGACTCGCGATCATCATCGCGGTCGTCCTCTCGGTCTGCCTGCTCTGCATGCTCTGCTTTGCCTCCGCGAGCCTGATCGCGCGCACCCTCGGGCGCACCGGCAACGCCGTGCTTTCGCGCGTGCTCGGCATGCTGCTCGCAGCCTATTC
>NZ_JBFULT010000547.1:0-5100 GCF_054049755.1 Bradyrhizobium sp. P5_C11_2 | reverse complement strand
CGCCCCCTGCGATCGGCCGCGCATCCTGCAAAAACTCTTTCGGCGTCGAGGCGCGCGCGCGATGCGCGGCGGCCTCGCCGCCGGAGCGGCGGTCGCGCGAATTGTCCGGCGGCGGCTGCAGGCCGGTGCCCGATCCAAGCCCGGCATCGCCGCGATTGATCGCGGGATTGAGCAATTCGGCCAGCGCCGGCCCGATCGGCTGCACGTCGGGGCGGTGTGCTTTCGAGTTCGGCGCCTTGGATTTGGGGGATTTGCCGGATTTTTCGGAGGGTGCAGGTTTCTTCGCCATGCCCCGAATATGGGACGAGTCCGCCCCGCGGGAAAGGGGGCACGCTCCGCCTGGCAACAGTTGTCAGCAAGGCGGAGCGAGCGATTTCAATGCAGCATCGTCGCGACGCATTCCTCGATCTGGGCCTTCCGTCCCGGGATATCGGTCAGGAACTGAAATCCGGTGAGACGTTCGACCACCTTCACCGTGGTTCGGAAGCCCTTGAGGTATTCGAGCGCGTCCTTGTCCTCGAACTTCCGGTGATCGATGTTCGGCATGACATAGGCGTTGGCACGCTTGTTGATGGGATCGTAGAGGATCTTGAACAGCGCGATCGGAACCCCGACACCGGCGTCGCACTTCTTCTTCGAGCCGCAGATCGCCGGTCTCTTTGGCGCCTCGAACTTGATCTCGATCTTGYAGGCATTGTTCTTCTTCGTCACCTCGGGAAGAGCATCTTCGTCGTCGGCATAGACCGGCCCGGTGATGACGTAGAGCTCGCCGCGATCCTTCGTGAGGGTGCGAACCAGTTGTTCGAATTCCTTCCAGATGCCGCGGTTGAACCCGAGGCCCTGCTGTGGAACGGCATTCGACAAAATGAAGCTCTCGTCCATCCAGTCGGGGTTGGAGTTGAAGTCGGCGGAGGCGGCCTGGTGCCCGCGATCGAGCTTGCTGCCGGTATAGTCGGCGTCCTTGGCCTGCGCCGAATCGCAGACGCCTTCCTCCGGCTTGAACTTCTTGCTCTCCGGACGCTTGAACTTGCCGCTGACCTGCTTCTTGTTCAGCGCCTCGATCACCCAGAACGGCGTCTTGTCCTCGTTGTTGTGCAGGAGCACGTAGCGGGTGTGACAGACGGGGGTGGCGTCGAGATCGTCGCCACCGGTCGGCAGGCCGATCTTTTCCCAGAGCGGACGGCAATTGTCGGGATCGTTCACCGGCTCTGCCGGAGGCGTTTCGCAAACCTCGGCCCGGACCGGCTGACACAGGGTCAGTCCGAGGCAGGTGAGCCAGCACAGACGCGAGAATTTCCACATGGCTCGCCTCCGGCCTCAACCATTCGCGCCGGGCGGCGTGGTCGTGGACCTGCGGCCCCGTGCCGGTTTGCTTGCGGCGGGAGCCGCGGTCTGCTCCTGCTTGCGCTCCGACGAGCTCACGGTTTTGGACACGACATAGGTGCCGCCGCTGATGCCGAGCAATGCCAGCACATTGCCGGGAATTTCGATCAGCGTTCCGGCCTCGATGCACAGCAACAGATAGAGTCCGGCAATGACGAACGTGAAGATCAGGAACTGGAAGCGCGAGAGGCTCGCCTTCGGCGGCGATGTCTCGTTAGGTGCTTGCGGCTCGGACAGGAGTCCCGTCAGCGCCTCGGAATCGCTGAACAGCTTCCAGAGGACCAGCGCGGCAAATCCCAGCAGAATGATCGAAATGACGACAAAGCCCCACCACGAAATCCATTGTGCAGTCATGAAATCCCCCTCTTAAAAAAAACTAGTTTCGTATACTCCTTCGCGCGATCTTCCCGGCCAGGTAGAGTCCGTTGCCGCCGGTCAGCAGCGTCACGAGGTTTTCCGGCAAATCGGGCATCGACATCGATCCGGTTGGCGTCGTGACGATCCCGGTGTTGAGCGCGTGGATCGTATAGGCGGCCAGCACGGCGGGAACGATGGCGGCCGCGGCCACCCGTTCGGGATCGACGCTGTCATCTCTGGAGGGGTCGCTGACGAGCATGCCGCTTGATGCGATGTCATCGCGCAGCACGCGAATGAGCACGAGCAGCAGCATCGCGCCGAACCACGCGAGCAAGCCGAATGCGAGACATTTGCCGATCGTCGTCATCAGCCTGGCACCCCCCGGAACAGGCTGCCACATCGCGTAGCCTAATTCAATCAAAGGTAGTGCAAAAAATCCGCGGTTGTTGGACTTCCGGCTCGGTCGCAGCCGGGCCCTTGCCTCGGGAGATCAGAGAACCTCTCCTCCCCGGCAGGCCAGCTGTGCAAGTCCGATTTTAGCGGCCCGGGTTTCGGAGCGCCGTCACGCCGCCGGCTGCGGTCCCTCGTCGCCCTCGGCCGCCTGATACGGCTCGAGGATGTCGAGATGGATCCCGCCGCAATCGGTGCAGCGCATGGTCCAGTACTCGCATCCGGCGCGGCCGCCGATCACACGGAGCACCGTGAGATCGCCGTCGCATTCCGGACATTTCGATTGCACGTCGCGGGCGTAGATCCGCGGGCGCGCTGTGTCGATTTCGATGATTGACATGAACGGTACCCCCTCTTGCGCCGCGCTGTCTCTCTGGTCGATTGAAATTCCGCTGGCCTACTCGCCGTCGCTGTCGTCGGCGCGCCGGCGGAAGCGATCGATGTGGTGCTTGGCATCGGCAATCGCGGCGTCGGGATCGGGCCAGGCGAAGCCGACCTCCATGGCCGGAAACAGCACGCCGTCGATGGCAACCGGGCTGAAATCGGCGCGCCGGATCCGGGCGTGCCACAGCCCCTGGCCAGCTTCGAAGGATTCGATGTCAAAGCCGTCGTAAATGGTCGTCATTGTAGTCCCCAAATGTCTCGTTCAAGTGTCTTGAAACTGTGTTGTTGGAGGGTCAGGGGACCATGTTTCCGGCCTTGCGTATGTGAAGCCGTTCACAAGCCGCGGGCTTTTTTGCCCCAGGGACGCGTTGAGGGCGTCAGTTCCGCGCCGCAGTACGGCCGATCCGCCTGACCGGCCGGGCCGCGGGCCCGGCCGCCGCGCGCATGATCCAGCGGCGGAACGCGGCAAAGTCGCGCTGCTCGGTCTGGAAGCTKCGATAGAGCAGGTACCAGCGCATGCCCTTGGGCACCGAGAGGTCGAACGGCGCCACCAGGCGTCCGGCAGCGAGATCGTCGTCGATATAGGGCCGGATGCCCATGGCGATGCCGAGCCCGTCGGCGGCGGCCTGGAGGGCCTGGCCGTAGAACTGGAACTCGGGGCCGCGCGCATTGATCCTGGTGAGGCCGGCGGCCTTGAGCCAGATCGGCCAATCCTCCGGCGAATGCGCGACGCGGATCAGGCTCGGGCCCTTCAGATCGGCCGGCCGCTTCAGGGTCGCGGCGAGCCTGGGCACGCAGACCGGCGTGAGGTCGCCGGCAAATAGCGGCTCGGCCACCAGCCCRGGCCAGTCGCCGGTGCCGAGCTTGATGCCGCAGCTCCAGTCCTCGCCGAACGGCACCGACGCGCCGCCGGTGGTGAAGCGCACCTCGATGTCGGGCTCCTCGTTGCGAAACTCCGACAGCCGCGGGATCAGCCAGCGCATCGCGAAGGTGTGGCCGACGCCGATGGTGAGCACGCGGACGCCGGAGGGCGCCGTCACCTGCGCGGTGAGGCTCGCCAGCGCATCGAAGATCGGCGTCAGCCCGCTCTGATAGGCGCGGCCTGCTGGCGTCAGCACGAGCTTGTTGGCCTTGCGCTCGAACAGCGCGACGCCGAGCCGCTCTTCCAACAGATGCACCATGCGGCTGACGGCGGCCGCCGACACGTTCAGCTCGACGCCGGCCGCGGCAAAGCTGCCGGTCCGCGCCGCCGCCTCGAATGCCTTGATGCCGTTGAGAAACAGCAGCCGCCGCAAATGCCTCGACCCTCAGAAAAGCTGATGCCAGGGCAAGATAACTCAGTTTGCGCGAGCGGGGCAAGCGGGGCAGAAATATCAGCGCAGTTCACGTTGATTTGTAAGAGGCGCCGCGGCCCTTCGCCTCTCCCCGCGTGCGGGGAGAGGCCGGAAGCCAAGCGCAGCTTGGATTCCGGGTGAGGGGGAGCCTCCGCGAGTCCAACTGCTACCTCCCCTCGCGGAGACTCCCCCTCACCCCACCCTCTCCCCGCAAGCGGGGCGAGGGAGAGCGCACAGTTTGCGTCCCTCACTCGCTACAGGAGACCCCCCGTGACGCCCATCATGATCGCTGCCCTTGGATTGCTGATGGTGGCTACCGCGTTCCTGTCGGGGCTGTTCGGCATGGCGGGCGGACTGATCCTGATCGGCGTGCTGCTCGCCCTGATGCCGCTGCCGACCGCGATGGTGCTGCATGCGATCACGCAGATGGCCTCGAACGGCTGGCGCGCGTTCCTGTGGCGGGCGCATATCCGCTGGCGGCCGGTCGCGAACTACATGGTCGGCGCGACCATTGCGCTCGCCGCATGGTCGCTCACCCGCTACGTGCCGGACAAGCCGATGGCGCTGCTGCTGCTCGGCATCACCCCGTTCATGGCGCGGCTGCTGCCGTCAAACATCAAGCCGGATCCCGACCGTCTCTGGCAGGGTACGGTCTATGGCACGATCTGCATGGGCTTGATGCTGATGACCGGCGTGTCGGGTCCGCTGCTCGACACCTTCTTCCTCGGCGGCGAGTTCGGCCGGCGCGAGAAGGTGGCGACCAAGGCGATGTGCCAGCTCGTCAGCCATTTCACCAAGCTGATCTATTTCGGCGGCATCATCGACCAGGCCGCGAGCCTCGATCCCGTGCTCGCCGGCGTCGCGATTCTCGCCTCGATGCTCGGCACCACGCTGGCGCGGCGCATCCTCGAAGCCATGACCGACCAGCAATTCGTGGTCTGGTCGCTGCGCCTGATCAACACCATCGCCTGTTACTACATCGCCTATGGCGGCTGGCTCCTGGTTCGGACCCCGGTGCTGGCGGCCTTCGACAAGGGAGGTTTGCAATGAGCGAGACCGCCGATCCGCTGGTGCTGGACTTCGTCGAATGGGTCGCGCGCGAGCCGCGCGCCTATGCCGAGGTGGTCGCGACCTGGAAGACCTCGTGCCCGCGCCTCACCATCTGGGAAGACGCCGCCGACCGCGGCTACGT
>NZ_JBFULT010000546.1:0-5112 GCF_054049755.1 Bradyrhizobium sp. P5_C11_2 | reverse complement strand
CCGATATCATGGGCGCTCTCCCGTTTGATGAAACCGCGGTGCACGCTTGGTGGGTCCTCGGATTTCCTACAACGATCAAGTCGCAGGTCTCGTTCCGATCGCCCGCAGCGACGACAAAAGGCGGCCCGCCATGCCCGGCGGACCGCCTTCTCACCCACCCCAAATTGGACGTTCCCGGCCGGCCCCTACGCGACCGCCTCGCGCTTGCGCTCGAAGTCGTTGGGCACCTCGATGTCGACCTCGAGCGTCGACACCTCGTCGCCGCGCTCGAGCCGGACGATCACCTTGGTCGGATCCAGCGTGACGTGCCTAGACACGACTGCGAGAATTTCCTCACGCAGCACACCGAGCAGATCGGGCTGGCCGCGCAATCCGCGCTCATGTGCAAGCAGGATCTGCAGCCGTTCGCGTGCGACGGGTGCGGAGGCCTTCTTGCCGCGGAGAAGTCGAAGCAGACCCATGCTCATGCAGCCCTCCGTCGCAGCAGACGATCCATCAGACCTCTGCGCTCGGCCGGAACGTGCATCGTCACGTTCTCGCCGCAGAGGCGCTTGGCCGCGTCCATATAGGCCCTCGCCGGCGCRCCGTCCGCATTCGACAGAGTCACCGGCGTGCCGACGTTGGAGGCCTTCAACACGTCCTGGCTCTCGGGAATGATGCCGAGCAAGGGTGTGGCAAGGATCTCGAGGATGTCGTCGATGGTCARCATCTCGCCGCGCGCCGCGCGGGAGGGATCGTAGCGGGTGATGAGAATGTGCTTCTCGACCCGCTCGCCCTTCTCGGCCCGCACCGTCTTGGAATCGAGCATGCCGATGATGCGGTCGGAATCGCGCACCGAGGAGACTTCCGGATTGGTGACGATCACGGCTTCGTCCGCGAAGCGCATCGCCATCGAGGCACCGCGCTCGATGCCGGCCGGGCTGTCGCAGATCACCCAGTCGAAGCGGCTGCGCAGATCGGCGATGACCTTGCCCACGCCCTCTTCCGTCAGCGCGTCCTTGTCGCGGGTTTGCGACGCCGGCAGCAGCCAGAGATTTTCCAGCCGCTTGTCGCGGATCAGCGCCTGCGGAAGCTTTGCCACCCCCTGCACCACGTTGATGAGGTCGAACACGACGCGGCGTTCAGCCCCCATCACGAGGTCGAGGTTGCGCAAGCCGACGTCGAAATCGACGACGACGACCTTGTCGCCGCGCTGCGCGAGCGCGGCCCCCAGCGCGGCGGTGGTCGTCGTCTTGCCGACCCCGCCCTTGCCTGATGTCACGACCAGTACCTTACTCATCTGAAATGTCTCCTTTGCTGGTCAGTTCAGCGCTGTAATTCGCATGGTATTCCCCTGCAGCCAGGCCTGCGCCGGCTTGCCGCGCAAGGCGGCGTCGATGTCGTCCGCAGTCTGGTAAAACCCATCGATTGCAAGCAGTTCGGCCTCGATCTTCTGACAGTAGATGCGCGCGCTCGTGTGACCGTTCACACCGGCCATGGCGCGGCCGCGCAGCGCGCCATAGATGTGGATGGAGCCGCCGGCGACGACCTCGGCGCCGGAGCCGACCGAGCCGAGAATGGTGACGTCGCCTTCCGGGAAGATGATGGTCTGGCCGGAGCGCACGGGGCTTTCGAGCAGCAACGAGGTCGGCTTGGTCTCGGCCTTCGCCTCGGGCTTCTTCGGCGCGCTCGGCTCGACCACGCAGCTGCGGCCGCCCGAGAGCAGCGGCGGCATCGACGGCGCCAGTCGCGCCTCCTCCACGCCCTCGATCCCAAGCACGCGGATGTTGCGGTCCTGAAGGCTTGTGAGCAGATGGCTGATGCCGGACTGGCTGAGATCGACCGAGGACAGGTCGATGACCACGGGGCGGCCGGCGAAGAAGCCCGGTGAGCGCGCGATCGTGGTGTCGATCTCCTGGAGCCAATCCTGGATCGGAACCGTCGGCACGAACACGAAGGCCACGTAGGAGCGCCCGCGCAGGCGCACCATTTGACGTTGAGGTTTGGCTACAGCCTCCATGGGGCCGACTCGTTCCTGTTATTGAATGGTTAACGATGCGGCGGATTTGGTTAACGCGTGGTTAATGTCTCCGTGGGGGTACGTGGGGTGCGGCGGTTCGTCGGCACGGGACAGCCTGCCCAACCTCCGGTGTCGTGCTGGCGAAGGCCAGGACCCATACCGCGGAATCTATCGATTGCGGACGGTGGGAGTACCGAACKRCRAGTCTTCGCCAAACYGCTCCCTGGGGTAATGGGTCCTGGCTTTCGCCAGGACGACGCTCGGCCCACTCAGGGCTCGTCGAGAAACACCGACAGTGCCCGCTGCAATTCGCGGAACGCACGCGGCCCGATTTTTCCAGCGAGGGCCTTTTCGCTTTCGGCGATCGCCGGCCGCAAGCGGCCGAGGAGTGCGGTGCCGGCGCCGGTCAAATAGAGCACGTAGTAGCGGCGGTTGACGGCGGAGGCAGAGCGCTGCACCAGACCGCGCCGCTCCAGATGGTCGACCAGCCTGCCGAGCCCTGCCCGCTCGATCGACAATGACTGCGCGATGGCGAGCTGATTGACGCCGGGATTGGCCTCGATCACCGATAGCACGGAGAATTGCGCCGGGCTGATCTCGAAGGCGGCGAGCCGCCGGCTGACATCCTTGAACACCCAAAGCTGGGCCCGCCGGATGCGATAGCCGAGCGAATCGGACAGATCGCCCGAAGCAAGCAACTTTGGCCGCGCGGACTTTGCGGCTGACGGAGCTCGCGGCGCTACGCGCGACGGCTTTGCGGCGCGTGCAATCCGCCGCGGTCTTTTGGCGATCCGCTTCCTGGCGCCGGCCTTCTTTGGCTCCATCGACGACCATCTTTCACAAGCCGGCGCAGCTGCATCCGGCCGGTTGTCCGAGATTCGATTGCGGACTTTACCGCAGCGTATCCGGATCGAGAAGCGAGCGGCGCGGCCGGTTTGCTCATGCAGCTTCTACGACAGGTTGCACGACGGACTCGCGTGTTGCGTCATGTTGACACGGCAACATCGCCCGCTTAACAATCGAGAAAACCTGCCGTCACGCGAGCAGGATTCAGGGGAGCTAACGTCCGTGCCTCCATCAAGGGTGGGCGACGATCCGCATGCCATGACGCATTGCGGCGGGACGATCGCGGCCGGCGCGCTGCGGTCCACGCGTCGCGATCTGCACGGCGGATCCGCGCGACCTCCTGACCAACTCGACGCCTCAATCGACAACGACATCGCCTGTCACTTTGACGAGGCCCGCCACAACGGGCGGCGCCGCACGACGGCACGGGGGATATCGCCGTTCTGACAATCACCACACTGGGAGGGCACTACATGAAACGACTATTTCTCGCGTCGACGATCGTGGCCGGCTGGGCGGCTCTCGGCCCACAGGCAGTTGCACACGGACTGCCTCCGAGCGGCGTTGCTCCGCGCTCGTCCTGTACCGGTCTCACCGGCCTCACCCTGCCGCACACGCAGATCCTGAGCGCGACGCAGAAGTCGGGCTATTGCAACGTGATCGGCATCATCAACAAGCGGGTCTCTACCCAGGACCCCGATCATTTCACCTACGGGATCGGCTTCGCGCTCAACCTGCCCAATACCTGGCACGGCCGTTTCGAGATGATGGGCGGCGGCGGGACCGACGGCAGCCTCCAGGCCGACCCGCAAGGCGCCGCCGGCGTCGAACTCGGACAGGGCTGGGCGGTGGCTGCCAATGACGGCGGCCACGAAGACAATGCCAACAACGTCGTCGGCGGACATCAGGACGACGATCCCAATGCCGGAGGCTCGGCCCATTTCGCTATCGACGCCCAGGCGCGCCGGGATTACGGCTACAACGGCATCGAAAAGACCGCGACAATCTCCAAGCAGATCATCTCCTACTATTACGGCCTCGAAACCGTCTATTCCTACATCATGGGCTGCTCGAACGGCGGACGCGACGCCATGGTCGCCTCGCAGAGATTCCCGTCGCTGTTCGACGGCGTGATTTCGCAAAATCCCGGCTTCAACCTGCCACAGGCTGCCCTGGCGGAGGCCTGGAACGAGCAGGTGCTCGGCACGCTCGCAACCAGCAAGGACGTCAACGGGCAGCCCTTCATCCCCGACACGTTCCCGCAGCAGGATCTCCAGGTCGCCTCGGCCGCGATCCTGAGCGCCTGCGACGCGCTCGACGGGCTGGTCGACGGCATCATCGACAACTATCACGCCTGCACGGCCAAGAAAGTGTCTCCGGCACTGGCCAACTACACCTGCGGCACCGGCTCGCACGGCAGCACGCCGCATGGCGGCACCTGCCTGACCAGCGCGCAAGTCGGCGCGCTGAAGAAGATCTATGCCGGTCCGGTCAATTCGAAGGGCCAGCGGCTCTATTCAAACTGGTTCTGGGATGCCGGCATCTGGACGCCGCCCACCGCGCCCGGCGCCGGCTGGGGTCTCTGGAACGTCGTGACCGCGCCTGTCCCGGGCGTCAACACCGCGATCAACCTGACGCTCGGCGCCGGCGCGATCCCGATGATCTTCCAGACGCCGCCCGTCGTCACGCCGGTGAACGGGCCGACCGGCCAGGAAGCCTTCGTGTTCCGATTCAACTTCGACACCGACGCGCCGAAGATCTTCACCAGGACCGCCGCCTATCCGGAAAGCTCGATGGACTTCATGGCGGCGGTCTCGACGGATCTGCGTCCGTTCAGGGCGCGCGGCGGCAAGCTGATCGTCTCCTCCTCGGTCAACGACGGCATCTTCTCCGGCGCCGCCATCGCCCGCTGGTATCGCAAGATGAATCAGCGCATGGACGGCCGTGCGACCGATTTCGCCCGGCTGTTCATGGTGCCGAACATGGCCCATTGCGGCGGCGGCGCGGCAACCACCAGCTTCGCCACCGAGGAACTGTCGGCCATCACCAACTGGGTCGAGAAGGGCCTCGCGCCGGAGCGCATCGTGGCCACCAATACCAACGCCACCTCGCCCTACCCGACCGGCGGGCTGTTCGATCCGAGGATTGCCATGAACTTCCCGGCCGGAGGCACCCGGCCGCTGTGCGTCTATCCGAAGATTCCCGCCTACAAGGGCAACGGCATGACCAACGACGCCGGCAATTTCGCCTGYGTCGATCCGCAGTTC
>NZ_JBFULT010000545.1:0-5117 GCF_054049755.1 Bradyrhizobium sp. P5_C11_2 | reverse complement strand
GTTCAGGACGGCTCGACGTTGAACATCGACGGCCACACCATCACCTTCAAGAACGCCCAGACGCCGCAATCGGCGGCGAGCGTGACCTCAGGCGGCGTCAGCGGCAACATCGTCACCGACGGCAACGGCAACTCGACCGTCTATATCCAGAGCGCGACGCTCACCGACCTGCTCAACTCGATCGACCTTGCCACCGGCGTCAAGACCGCCAGCATCTTCAACGGCGCGGCGTCGCTGACGACCACTGCGGGCCAGATCCCGTCGTCGGTCAACAGCAGCGGCCAGCTTGCGCTCTCCACCGGCATCAACGCCGATCTCTCGATCACCGGCACCGGCAATGCGCTCAACGCGTTCGGCCTCAGCGGCAACACGGGAACGGCGACAGCCTTCACCGCGGCGCGCACCTCCGGCGTTGGCGGTGTCAGCGGCAAGACGCTGACCTTCACCTCCTTCAACGGCGGCACGCCGGTCAACGTCACCTTCGGCGACGGCACCAACGGCACCGTCAAGACGCTCGACCAGCTCAACGCACAGCTTCAGGCCAACCACCTGACGGCGACGATCGACGCCAACGGCTTGCTGACGGTGACCACCGTCAATGAATATGCCTCCTCGACGCTCGGTTCGACGACTGCGGGCGGCACGGTCGGCGGCACGATCACCGGCATTCTGGCCTTCACCACCGCGCAGCCTCCGGTCCAGGATCCTGTCGCGCAGACGGCGCGCTCGAATCTGGTCAACCAGTTCAACAACATCCTGGCGCAGATCGACACGACGTCGCAGGACTCCTCGTTCAACGGCGTCAACCTGCTCAACGGCGATACGCTCAAGCTCGTCTTCAACGAGACCGGCAGCTCGACGCTCGGCATCAACGGCGTGGTGTTCAACGCGGCAGGCCTCGGCCTCAGCAACCTCGTCAACGGCGTCGACTTCATCGACAACGGCGCCACCAACAAGGTGCTGACCAGCCTGAACGCGGCCTCGAGCACGCTGCGCTCGGAAGGCTCCGCGCTCGGCTCGAATCTGTCGATCGTGCAGGTGCGTCAGGACTTCTCCAAGAACCTGATCAACGTGCTGCAGACCGGCTCGTCCAATCTGACGCTGGCCGACACCAACGAGGAAGCGGCCAACAGCCAGGCGCTGTCGACCCGCCAGTCGATCGCGGTCTCCGCGCTGTCGCTCGCCAACCAGTCGCAGCAGAGCGTGTTGCAGCTGCTCCGCTAATCTCGCAGCGCAAGACAGCTACTCGAGATACCGCGGCGGGGCTAATGCTCCGCCGTTGTTTTGAGGGAGATTGCTAAGACAGGATTAGCTGAGATTGATGTGCATGACACGAGGCGTGTTTACAGCGTGCGTGTGCGCATCTAGCTTCGGGACGACGAAGAAACTCCGTGACCCGTAATAATCCGGAGTGCTTCCAAGCACACACGTAAGCAAATCTTAAGCGGTGCTGCCTAGGGTTGGGAAAGAAATCCTTAAGCGCGTTCAACGGGCTAGGTAACCTCCAGGGTGTGATTGATGTCGAATTCTGCTGCCTCGGCCTACGCGCGCGTCGCAACGACCACCGCGTCTCCTCGTGACGTCGAGGCCCAGACTCTGCTCAAGGCGGCGAACAAGCTTCAGGATGCGATCAACAACGCCGACCCGCTCAGCGAGCAGACCATGCAGGCGCTGATGTTCAATCGCAAGCTCTGGACCATCTTCCTCAGCGAAGCCATGCGCGACAACAATCCGCAGCCGATCGACGTCCGGCAGAAGATCGCCAACATCAGCGTGTTCGTGCTGAGCCAGACCGCGGCGCTCCAGATGAGCCCGCAGTTCGATCACTTCCGCCCGCTGATCGAGATCAACCGGAATATTGCCGCCGGTCTGTCCGGCCGGCCGTGATGGAGGCTCGTGATGGCCGACATCATGAGCATCCTGTCGACCGCGTATAAGTCCAACGTTCTCTCCAGCACGTCGGGCTCGTCCAAATACGCCGCAGTCGATTCTTCCCTGTATCAGGGGAACTGGGCCGGCACCTATTCCGACGGCAAGAAATTCTCGCTCAGCGTCTCGCACGTCGACGGCTTTCGCGCGCAGGTCCACTATCAGAGCGAGGGGACCTCGCAGTATCAGCAGGTCCTGATCAAGGACTCATCGTTCCGCTTCGGGAATACCAAGTTCACGCTGACGGACACCGGCAAGGCGCAAATCAAGAACGTCGTCACCGATCCCGCGACCGGCTCGACCTATCTCGACACCGCTGCGGCCACGCTCGACGCGTGATGGTCAGGCGCTGAGGTCCGTATTGAGCGGACGCGAGGGTTCAGACTTCAAATCCAGTGCATGGAAATAGGCCCGCCGGCGCAGCATCGCTTCGTCGGGGAACTGGTTGACCACCGCCTCGGTCCTCTCGTTGACGACCTGGAAGACGAAGGACGCCGCCGCCTGGTCGAACACGACCTGGCGTGAAACGTTCTCGTTGCTCTGCACATCATTGCGTACAGCCGCGGTCGGATCGCTTGCGGCGACCGTTTGGCTCACCRGCAAATCGGTTTGCACGGCCTCGGTCGCCGCCGCATTGGACGTCGTCACGATCTGCGCGGGGGCCGGTATCCCCACCGGCCTGATGCTGAAATCTGTACTCATGGCAGCCTCCTGGTTGCCTCGCGTGAGTCAAATCCCAACCCCTCTCAATGCGCAACCATGGAACACCAGGTTTGAAGACCCGGTAAGGAAACGTGACTAACCGCGCGACGAGATCGCCGCGCGATTTTTCGTAAAATTGCAGGTGATTTTCGCGTGTGCTCAGAGCGAGCGGCTGACCGCGAGCGGGGTGATGTGGCGCGGGCCGGGGGCCGCGCGGCGCCCGGCCGCCGTATAGGTGTTCGGCACGTTGCGCTTCTGGATCTCGGCATTGACGCCGCGCACGACGCTTTCGGAGACCGCGTGTGCGGTCGCGAGTACCGTGAGGTTGACCTGGAGCATGGCGCGGAAGGCGTCGTGGTGCCGATGCAGCGTCGAGAGCAGCTCGGGCGCGGATTTCGCGAGCTGGGCCTGGTTCGCCTTCAACTGGCTGACGGCCCCGACATAGTTTCGCGACAGCTCCTGCTTCCGGCTCTCGAGCGTCATCGCCTCGCGGACGTTGCCGGCGCGGACGAGCTCGGTCTCGCGCTCGATCAGTCCGAGCAGGGCGTTCATCGCATCCATCAGGTCTTCGGCGAGCTTGCGCGCTTCGGCGTTGCCGGGCGCGGTGTTCGCGCGTTGCGCCGGCATCGGCTGACGTGAGGCGTTGAAGTGGTTCATGTCGATGGGACCTTATGCCGTGCGGATGGTTTTCGCCTGCTGCAGGATGAGGGTGCGGTACACCTCGGTGGCGACGCCGATGCCGCCGGCCTTGGCGAAGTTCTTGGAATATTGGTCGGTCAGCATCGAGCGCCATACGCCGGTGCCCGGCGTGTCGCCGAACGGACCTTCGCCCTTCAGGCCCGAGGTCATCTGCGAGAACATGCTGTTGAGAAACATCGCCTCGAAATCGGTGGCGGTCTTCTGCGCCTTGGTCTGCTGCTGCGGCGAGACCTTTTGCAGCGCGGCGGCGAGCTCGAAATCGGGCCGGCCGTTGCGGCTCTCCACCGAGAAGGCCGAGGAGGTGGTGGCGCGCGGGGTGTTGATCATGCTCGCCTGCATCACATCACCTCGATGTCGGCTTCGATCGCGCCCGCGGCCTTGATGGCCTGGAGGATGCTGATGAGGTCGCGCGGGCCGATGCCGAGGCCGTTGAGGCCGTCGACGAGCTGCTGGAGCGAGACGCCGTCCTTGACGAGGGCCAACTTCCTGCCGTCCTCGGTGACGCTGACGCTGCTCCGCGGCGCGACCACGGTCCGCCCGCGGGACAGCGGATTGGGCTGGCTCACCTGCGGGCTCTCGGAGATCGTGACGGTGAGGTTGCCTTGCGCGACCGCGACGGTGGCGACGCGGACGTCGCGGCCCATCACGATGATGCCGGAGCGCTCGTCGATGACGATCTTGGCGGCGAGATCGGGATCGACCTGGAGCTGCTCGATCTCGGTGAGGAAGGCCACCACGTTGCCCTTGAACTCCGGCGGGATCGCAAGCTGCACCGTCGATGGATCGATCGGCTCGGCGGTCTTGACGCCGAGATAGTCGTTGATGGCCGCCGCGATGCGTTTGGCGGTGGTGAAGTCGGCATTGCGCAGCGCCAGGCGCACGTTCGGCAGCCGGTTGAGCGCGAACTCGATCTCGCGCTCGATGATGGCGCCGTTGGCGATGCGTCCCACCGTCGGAACCCCGCGCACGATCTTGGCCGCTTCACCCTCGGCCTGGAAGCCGGAGATCGCGAGCGAGCCTTGCGCGACCGCATAGACGTTGCCGTCGGCGCCGAGGAGGGGGGTGACGAGCAGGGTGCCGCCCTGGAGGTTCTTGGCGTCGCCGAGCGCGGACACCGTGACGTCCATGCGGGTGCCCTGCGTCGCGAAGGCCGGCAGATTGCCGGTCACCATCACGGCGGCGACGTTGCCGGTGCGGATGGTGGCGCCGCGGATGTTGACGCCCATGCGCTCGAGCATCGCTTGCAGCGACTGCTTGGTGAAGGGGATGTTGTTGAGGGTGTCGCCGGTGCCGTTGAGGCCGACGACGAGGCCGTAGCCGATGAGCTGGTTCTGCCGCACGCCTTCGATATTGGCGAGATCCTTGATGCGCGAGGTCGCAGCCGCGGACGTGACCGACAGCGTCAGCGCTGACAGCGCGGCGCAGGCCACCCCAACAATCCTCACCCAACGAACGCCTGGCATCCTCTGCTCCCCGAGGCTCCTCAAATCGAAGGACCTTGTTCGACACTCCCATGACGAGCTGGTCCGCAGCTTTCCTTGCGAGCGCTGTGCCAGACTGGGGTGGCGGGGTTAGGCGATTGAATAGGTTGAATAAACCTGTTTCGACCGGTGTCAGCCGGCGTTCGCCCTGAGGAGCGAAACTGCCGGATGCCGGCAGATTTTGCCGGGCTCTTTACGCATCATTAACCATAAAGCGGCGAAGCTCGGGCATCGATCACCCGGATTGCTTCGATGCGCATCTACGGACCGAACGGCACCACGCTTGGAACGCCGGCCAGCCAGGCC
>NZ_JBFULT010000544.1:0-5137 GCF_054049755.1 Bradyrhizobium sp. P5_C11_2 | reverse complement strand
GCGTCGCTGCGCTCGCAATGACGATGTGGAAGCAGATGTGCGCCACACACTCAGCTGTCGTCCTGGCGAAAGCCAGGACCCATTACCCCAACGAGAGGTTTTGCGAAGATTGTTGGTCCGGTACTGCGACCGGCTCCCATCGAGAGATCACGCGGTATGGGTCCCGGCCTTCGCCGGGACGACCGCGAGGGTCGGCTAAATCGCGCCCTTCGCCAGCCGCTTCATCACTTCGTCGAGCTGGTCGAGGTTGCGGTAGTTGATCTGCACGGAGCCGCCGGGGTCGCGGTGGTTGACGGTGACCTTGAGACCGAGCGCGTCGCTGACGCGCTTTTCCAGATCGATCGTGTCAGGGTCCTTCTCCTTCGCACCGGCGCGCGCCTTTTGCGGCTTGCGTTCCGGCACGCCCTCCTCGTGCGCCAGCGCCTCGGCCTGGCGGACGTTGAGGCCCTCCTCGACGATGCGCTTGGCGGCCGCGAGCGGATCCGGCACGCCGATCAGCGCGCGCGCATGGCCTGCCGACAATTCGCCGGTCGCGATCAAGGCCTGCACCTCGGCCGGCAGCTTGGTCAGCCGCATCATGTTGGCGACGTGGCTGCGGCTCTTGCCGACGGCCTTTGCGATGTCGTCCTGGCTGCGTTTGAACTCGCCCGCGAGCGCGTGATAGCCCTGCGCCTCTTCCATCGGGTTGAGGTCTTCGCGCTGCACGTTCTCGATGATCGCGAATTCCAGCGCATCRCTGTCGCTGATGTCGACCGGCACGATCGGCACTTCATGCAGGCCGGCCATTTGCGAGGCGCGCCAGCGCCGCTCGCCGGCGATGATCTCAAAGCGATCCTGCGCGCCCTTCACCGGACGCACCACGATCGGCTGGATCACGCCGTGCTGCTTGATGGATTCGGACAGCTCCTTGAGCTCGGCCTCCGAAAAGGTCCGGCGCGGATTGCGCGGATTGGGCTTGATGAATTCGATCGGCACCTTGCGCTGCGCGCGCGGCCGGTCGACATGCGCGGCCTCTCCGCCGACGTCGCCGATCAGACTCGCAAGACCCCGGCCCAGTCGCGAACGCGCTTCGTCGGCCATCGCCAGCTCCCTTGGATTCACCAGCAGCACTCCAGAACTGAATTTCGAATTTTCGATCGTAGGGTGGGTTAGCGCAGCGTAACCCACCATTGGCTTGTTCGAGGCGGTACAATTGGTGGGTTACGCCTTCGGCCAACCCACCCTACGGCAGCTTCAATGCGTCGTGCGCAGCTCGCGCTCGCGCTGGATCACTTCGGTGGCGAGCCGCAAATACGCTTCGCTGCCGACGCATTTGAGATCGTAGACCAGCACCGGCTTGCCGTAGGACGGCGCCTCCGAGATGCGCACGTTGCGCGGGATCATGGTCTTGTAGACCTTCTCGCCCATGAACTGCCGGACGTCGGCGACGACCTGGTTCGAGAGGTTGTTGCGCGAGTCGAACATGGTCAGCACGATGCCGTGGATCGACAGGTTCGGATTGAGCGTCGAACGCACCTGCTCGACGGTCTGGAGCAATTGCGACAGACCTTCGAGCGCGAAGAACTCGCATTGCAGCGGCACCAGGATCGCGTCCGACGCCGCCATCGCGTTGACCGTGAGCAGATTGAGCGAGGGCGGACAGTCGATCAGCACATAGGTGTAGTCGGCGTCCGGCGAGACGTTGTTGTTGAGCGAAGAGATCGCATCGCGCAGCTTGAAGGCGCGGCCGGGCGTGGTGCCGAGCTCGAGCTCGAGGCCGGAGAGATCCATGGTCGAGGGCGCGATGTGCAGCCGCGGCACCGCGGTGGCGACCACCGCCTCGCGCAAGGCCGCTTCACCAATCAGCACGTCATAGGTCGAGCAGGAGCGGTTGCGGCGATCAATGCCGAGTCCGGTCGAGGCGTTGCCCTGCGGATCGAGATCGACGATCAGGACACGCTCACCGATCGCTGCGAGCGCCGTGCCGAGATTGATCGCTGTGGTTGTTTTTCCCACGCCGCCCTTCTGATTCGCCAGCGCCAGGATGCGCGGGTGGCCCTGCGGGACCACAGCCTGTTCCTGGGCGGTCTGCTCTTGCTGCGGCTCGTCAATCACGCTCATCGCAATTCCCCATTCGCCCCTGAACGTCTCAGCTGCGCCGTTCGGCGGCATTGAGCTCCACGATCCAGCCGTCTCCGGTACGGCTTTGGTGGAGCTGCGGCTGAATATTCCAATATTTAGCGGCTTCGGTCAATTCAGCCTCTACATCTTGACCCTTCGGAAACAGCGCCTTTGCGCCCTGGCGCATCAGCGGCTCCGCAAAGCCGATGAGTTGATGTAGCGGAGCGAGTGCACGCGCGGTGACGCAATCGACGGGGCCGGTGATTCTATCCACATTATCCCCGATCTCAGCGAGATGTACGACTCCCGGAGATGTGGTGATGCGAATTGCTTCGCGCAGGAACGCCGCCTTCTTGGCGATTCGCTCGACGAGGTGGACGCTGGCGCCCGACGTCCCGGCCATGGCGCAAGCGAGGACGACGCCGGGGAAGCCGCCGCCGCTGCCGAGATCGGCCCAGCGCCTTGCCGATGGCGCGAGGTCAACGAGCTGAAGCGAATCGGCGATGTGCCGGGTCCAGAGATGCGGCAGGGTCGAGGGCGCGACCAGATTGGTCTTCGCCTGCCACTCCCGCAGCAGCGCGATGTAGCGATCGAGCCGGGCCTCGGTTTCACGTGAAACGGATGCGAGCTTCAGCGCTGCGATCTTGTCGGCGGCGATGACGGAGTCCAACGACGGATCGTTGGCGCTGGCCTTGTCGATCTTCGATGTGATCGGTGCAGGTTCGGCTCGGCGCCGGGCGCCCTCACCCGCCGACGGTTTCCCTGATGACGGTCTGCCGCCGGCCGGTCCGCGCTGTTTCACGTGAAACGCCTATGCAATTGCTTTGGAAGTCTTCCGTGCTTCGCGGCGAAGGTACGCCGCAAGGATGCCGAGCGCCGCCGGCGTCATGCCGTCGATCCGGCCGGCCTGGCCGACGGTGAACGGCCGCGCCTTCTCCAGCTTGGCACGGACCTCATTGGAGAGCCCGGGGACCAGCTGGTAGTCGACCTCTGACAGCACCAGCCCCTCGTCGCGCCGGAAGGCTTCGACGTCGGCGCTCTGGCGCTCCAGATAGACATCGTACTTGGCGTCGATCTCCAGATGGGTGGCGATCACAGGGTCGATCGCCGACAGCTCCGGCCAGATCGTGCGGACCTGCTCCCAGCCGATCTCCGGATAGGCCATCAGCTCGAAGGCCGAGCGACGCTGACCATCCCGGTTCAGGGACAGTCCGTGCTTGATCGCCTCGTTCGGGGTGATGGTCAGGGACTTGGAGAGCGCCCGGGCCGCATTCAGGGCGTCCATCTTGGCGCGGTGATGCCGGGTTCGGGCCCCGCCGACGCATYGGAGCGCGACCCCCTTCTCGGTCAGGCGCTGGTCGGCATTGTCGGCCCGCAGGGTCAGCCGGTATTCGGCTCGCGAGGTGAACATCCGATACGGCTCGCTGATCCCGCGGGTGACGAGGTCGTCGATCATCACCCCGAGATAGCCATCGGCGCGGTCGAACACCGTCAACGCGGCGCCACTCGCCGCCAGCGCGGCGTTCAGGCCGGCGACGATGCCCTGGCCGGCGGCCTCCTCGTATCCGGTGGTGCCGTTGATCTGCCCAGCCAGGAACAGGCCGCGCAGACGCTTGGTCTGGAGCGTCGGGTCGAGTTCGCGCGGGTCGACGTGATCGTATTCGATGGCGTAGCCCGGACGGACCATCCTCACCCGCTCCAGGCCGGGAATGCTGGCCAGGATCGCGAGCTGGACCTCCTCCGGCAGCGACGTCGAGATGCCGTTGGGATAGACCGTCGTATCGTCCAGCCCTTCCGGCTCCAGGAAGATCTGGTGGCCGTCACGGTCGCCGAAGCGGACGATCTTGTCCTCGATGGAGGGGCAATAGCGCGGTCCGGAGCTCTTGATCTGGCCGGAGTACATCGGAGAGCGATGAACGTTGGACCGGATCACCTCGTGGGTCGCGGACGTGGTCCGGGTGATCCCGCACTGGATCTGTGGTGTGGTGATCCGCTCCGTCATCACCGAG
Organism: Bradyrhizobium sp. P5_C11_2; assembly: GCF_054049755.1. Classification (NCBI taxonomy): domain Bacteria; kingdom Pseudomonadati; phylum Pseudomonadota; class Alphaproteobacteria; order Hyphomicrobiales; family Nitrobacteraceae; genus Bradyrhizobium; species Bradyrhizobium sp. P5_C11_2. The sequence goes on along the minus strand of NZ_JBFULT010000544.1, from coordinate 1,028 downwards.
AACGGCTCCGGCGGCTCGTCTCCGGGTTGCATCTCGACCGCCGACCAGTCGATCGTGGTACCGTCCAGACGGGGCGGAGTGCCGGTCTTGAGCCGTCCAAGAGTGAAGCCGGCGCGCTCAAAGGAGGCCGAAAGACCCATTGCGGGGGCCTCCCCGACACGGCCGGCGGGCCAGTTCTTCTCACCGAGATGGATCAGACCGCGCAGGAAGGTGCCGGTGGTGACGACAACAGCCCCCGCCCCAAGCTCCCGCCCGTCTGCCAGGCGCAAACCAGTCACCCGGCCACCGACCACGATCAGCTCATCGGCCTCGCCTTCGATGACCGAAAGACCCTCGGTCTCGCGGATCGCAGCCTGCATCGCAGCCGCATAGAGCTTGCGATCCGCCTGGGCCCGCGGACCACGGACAGCGGGACCCTTGCGCCGATTAAGAACGCGGAACTGGATGCCGCCGGCGTCCGCGACCCGTCCCATCAGGCCGTCGAGCGCATCGACCTCGCGAACCAGATGGCCTTTCCCGAGACCGCCGATGGCGGGATTGCAGGACATCGCGCCGACGGTCGAGAAACGGTGCGTCACCAGAGCCGTCGTCGCGCCCATCCGGGCAGCAGCAGAAGCGGCTTCACAGCCGGCATGGCCGCCGCCAATCACGATGACGTCGAAGTTCTCTCGCCCTGTACGCATGGGCGGACTTCTAGCTCAGAGTGGAAAAAGCCGGAAGTCAAAACTCGGCGGGCGGTTGTTTCACGTGAAACAGGATACCTCGGAGGACTCCCACGCATTTTTCGCAAAACAACCCCATGCACAGTAGAAGGCGCCTTGAAATGCCTTCTGTTTCACGTGAAACAAATTGGGTCGCGGGAGAAAGATGAGGCGCGAAGGGTTGTTACCTCGGCGCGCGGCCCCGACGAACGACGGCGGCGCCATACTCCGTCATTGCGAGCCACCGGGTCCGCGCGAACGCGCGGCCCGATGACAGGCTCAGCGAAGCAATCCAGAATCCTTCCGCGGAGCTAGCCTGGATTGCTT
>NZ_JBFULT010000543.1:0-5144 GCF_054049755.1 Bradyrhizobium sp. P5_C11_2 | reverse complement strand
AGGGCTGGAACATCCAACACCTTCAGCGCAGCTTATAGTAGCCGGACCGCCCCGTTGATTTGGAACAAACGTAGGTACTCTGGAATTGAGTGCATTGGCAGATGGTCCATCTAGCCAGGGAGGTTTTGACATGAGTGCAATCCTCAAGTCGGAAATGTTCTCTCGCCGAAAGGCCCTTTCACTGATGGGATTGGCGGCTGCGTTCGGCCTCGCGGCGGCCCCTACGGTACTGACAGTGTCCGATGCTGAGGCTCAGACTGCTGCGGGTCCGACTGCTGCGCCGCCGACCGCTGCGGCTCCGACCGCTGGCATGGAACGGCGTCAGGAGCGGCGTTCAGCGCGGCACGAGCGGCGTCAGGAGCGGCGTTCAGCGCGGCACGAGCGGCGTCAGGAGAGGCGCACAGCGCGCACAGAGCGGCGTCAGGAGCGGCGCACAGGTACAGCTACCGGTACAGGTGGTACAGCTACCGGGACAGGTACAACTACCGGTGCAGCTACAACTACCGGCACAGGTACCGGGGAGAAAAAGTAATTCCACTGGCCCGGCGAAGTCACTTGGTGGTGGCGGATTGATTGGAGAGCTACCAGATTGAGGCGTTCAAATACGCCGATAAACGTCTGATGTCGCCTAGTGGCTCACATGCGGACATTGYGACGCCGTAAGTTGATGACCGCTTCCAACCCGGAGCGGTCATTCCGCATCGCTCCAGGTCCGTTGACAAGTCCGTTGATTGAAACAAGCTATCCTGCGTCTCGGGCGCAGCCAGCGGACGGTATCGACCTAGCGACGTCCCGCTCGCTTGAGTTCGGCGACCTGTTGCTTCTCCCCGGCCAGCTTCCCTGCGGCGAGCAGGCTGCTGCAATGGCGAGCAGGCTGCTGCAATGGCGAGCAGGCTGCTGCAATGCCAACGGGCTTCTCTTTGTATCCAGCCCAAAAACGCCTTGGTGTCCATGCACTCCGCGTAGGTTTTGTAGGTGAGTGTGTCTCTGCACGTTGCCGAGAAAGCTGAATTGATCCCCGCCGAATTTATACCGATGACGACTGCATCGCGCGGATCGCGGACTGGATCGCAGGGGGCGGATGAGAGGCTTGCATTCCGGCACTTCGGCGTGTTGTTGACGTCAGGGCCGGTCCGCATCGATCGCCGGCCGGACTGACGATCGAGAATTGTCGTATCCCGGAGAACATCATGACGTCACCCGCCAATCTCGCCGAAAAGCTTGCGACCTTCGATGACCGCTTCTCGCCGCGCACGGTCGCGACCTACAATGGCAACGACATCATGGTCGCCAAGCTCGAGGGTCCGTTCCATTGGCACAAGCATGACGACACCGACGATTTCTTCCTCGTGCTCAAGGGCACGCTCGACATCGAGCTGCGCGATCGCACGGTGACGCTGACGGCGGGCGAGGTTTTCGTCGTGCCGAAGGGCGTCGAGCACAGGCCGGTCGCGCGGGGCGAGGTGCACATCCTGCTGATCGAGCCGACGGGCACGCCGAACTCGGGTGACCCGGCGACCGCGGCGCCCCGCATCCTGGCTTGAGCGGCGGGCGGCAGGCGCCGGCCGGTCAAGGCCCGCAGAGATCATACGCGGCCCGGATGAAACACGCCTGAAACATTGCTGAAACCAGATTGTCCTGAACGCCGCGTCCGCCCGCGCCGACCAAACAAGCGAAAAGGAGACAATCATGATCCAGGTCGGTTCGAAGGAAGAAGTCGCGTTTCTGCTGGCGCTGTTCGGCACCCACACCCAGCCCGTCAAGGAACCGAAGCCGAAATCGCAGCGAAGCTGAGGGCCTTAGCTCATGCCGGGTTTGGCCGATTGCCAGAGCCTGTTGCGCCTGCTGATCGCCAGGGGCGATCCGAAGGCGATCCCGCAGGCCGAAGGCGCCATCGATGATTATCTGGAGATCGCGCCGGTCTGCACCCGCAAGGGCGGCCTGCGCGTCCTCCTGCAGGACACCTCGGACCTCTACGGCGCCGCGGTCGGCGTGCAGCGCTCGTTCGCGGAGACGGTGGACGCTTACATCGTGCGGAAGCTTGCGGAGGAGTAGGGGCGCGCGTTGAAGTCGGCCAGAGCTGACACACTCCTGCGGTCGACAGCCTTTCACTTCAGCGCTGCCGTCACCCAATTCCTTCGCTCCGATGCCGACCACCTCGCTGCCCTCGCCGTGAACCGGACCGTAATGCCGGGGACCTTCAGTTGACAATGTTCTATGTTTGTTCTAGTTGATGCTCGCTTCAACCTGTGAGCGAGCCGTGCCGTGAACATCGCCAGTCGCGTCTCGCAATTTTCGCGAGGTCGTTAATGAGTAACTCGCTTCTCGCTTTGGTCCTGTTGGATAATCCGGCAACGCCGGACATGTCAGCGGTTGCCAGGGTCCTCCGCGCTCGACATCCGGAGTTGGCAACTGAGGTTGCGGAGAACGGAGGCGCGCAACAGGCTCAAGCAAACTCGCCGCTCATTCGCTGCGGCAACGAGTTCGTCGCCGTCATGTCGATGCCAGCGCCCATTCCGCAGGATCCCGGACTGTGGGCGCGCGCTGCGAGAATGTGGCCGGAGAGTAAGGCGGTGGCGGCGCGGCATCGAGGTCACCTGATCGTCTCTATGCTTGGACAGAGTAAGCGACCGCTGATCGCCGCGCGCATTACCACCGCGGTCATCGGTGCATTGATTGCCACGATGCGGGAATGTTGTGGCGTCGTGTGGGCTGGACAGGTGGCGCGGCCCGCCGAGCTCTGGCGGGACATGTCCAGTCAATCGTTTGCCCCGTTTCCTCATTACCCTTTCACGCTGTGGGTCGACATCCTTCCGTTCCAGTCAGGTAGAAAAATTGGCGCGATCACGATGGGGCTGTCCGCTTTCGTCGGGCGCGAGATCCAGTTCGACACGGGCAAGCTCACGCTGCCCGCGCTGATCGACAAAGTGGATGGACTTTCCGTTTATCTGATCGAGCACGGAAACGTAGTCAAGGATGGCGATACGATTGGAGCACACGAGAACGAGCGCTTCGCGGTTCGTTACAAGAACTCCGAGGTCTTTGGTGGTTTGCCTGTGTTTTCCTGCGGCGATGACTTCGCGTAGTCGGGCATCGTCAGCACAATGCTTTGCGGCGTCATTAGATGGTCCAGGCAATCCGCACATTGACGCTAAGGAGTGGTTCTCGCGCCGGATACGGCTGCTGCTTCGGCCGGAGTGAAGACTGGTTACGAAGCCGTGCGTATGCCGTTCGAGATCGGCTGTTTGACTCGTCGGGCAAAACACTGGCAGAATGGCATCATCGAAAGAGTTCGGATCAAGCCCGCGGGATGCCGCGGGCTTTATTGTTGAGCAGTTGATATTGGTTCTCTGCATGGCGTCATTGTGGGCACGATGTTCAATGGGACTCGGTCATGGGTAAAGAAAGGGCAGCTTCGATTGCGAAACGACCCAGAGCGCGAAGGCGCCGCTACTACGAAATGGGGCCCGACCTCCGGGTGGGAGGCAAGCCGGGCTATTGGCTAGAGGACGAGAATATCCTTCCTCCCTACGAGGTTTTCCGTCTGCCGGCTTCTACCGCGCCTGCCCCTTTCGTGTTTGACAAATCGGCAGGCGATTTGCCCTATGACTTGGAGCCCTACTACGGCTGGTGGCTTATTTCGGATCGGACAAAGGTGGTATTCGAGGGGCTTGACCCGGAGGCCTTTGTGTTTGTGCCGTGCGATGTGCGAGTACCGCATGGTAGCTACCATGGGCCGAACTATTGGCTGTGCGATGTTGTTCGCGTTCTCGACGCGCTGGATGAATCGCAATCGCGCTTGACCATCCGAATTGAGGACGATCCTCGCTCCCTTAAATTTGGAAAGAAGATCTACTTGACGATGCCGGGCTCCAAACTGGTCTTTACGGAGGCTGCAATTGGCACAGCGCATATCTTTCGTATGGCTCATAGCGAGGCTGACGTCATATGCGATCAAGAATTGAAGGACGCCTGCAAGTCCGCGGGCCTCAAGAGAATTTGGTTTAGCGACGTCTCAAAGCTCTGAGCCAGCCCGGATTCTGTGTGCGTAATGAGGTCTGGTTCGCTCGCGGACACTCGCGGGAGCGCGAGTAGACGATCTGCGGCTCCTTAGCGGCACTTTCCGTGTACTTCCGGCCGGCTGCCCTGATCTCACGGGACGATGCGATCGTCGCACGCCCCGCGATCGTTGATATGGACAATGCCCAGCTGTGACATTTCGACAGCCTTGCCGCATTCAAATGTGCAGATCGACGCGTCGAAACCTCATAACGCTGCAGCGAATAAAAATGGCGAAGACTACGCCATCGATCATTCTTGCGGAACATAGGCATCAAGATCAACACGGCCGCCGGTGAAAGCAGCCCGCCGACTACGCTCAAACTAGCTCTCGATCGGGCTCACGATCTGCCCGCTGCTTCCTTTTCGGTGGAGAGTGGGGGCCGCGTGCTGTGGCGTCGATGGCGGTCATAACGCCGATGCATTCTTCGCACGAGATCAGAAGCGCCTGGCCGATATTCGTTCAGGACGGCGACTGGTTCAGCGCTCCGTGCGCCGGGTGATCGAGCGCTTCGGCTGTAAGCCCAAGCATTTCAGAAGCATTGCAATCCGGTTTGACGAACGCGCGACGTTCCCGCCGCGGTCGCGCTCGCCTCAATACGTCTCCGGATCGGAGTTCATCAGTCCACGTCCTAATGAGACCCATTGCGTGAGGGCGCATGGCAATTCTCTTTGATCATCACATTATCCTAGAGCGCTTTAGAGGCCACCGCGCGTTTCGCGATATAGATAAGAAAACGTTCGATATCGATTCTCCCGCAAATCGTATCTATCTGCCAGGAGATCGGGAGGTTGCCGCGAAACTAGATGCGTCGCCTCATCCCAGCAGACACGTTTCTTCCTATGTAAAAGCCGTCTGTAAAACACTTGAGCGGATCGCAGATATTTCGAGTCCAAGCGATCGAGCTGCAGAAATGAGGACTCTTATTGACGCAATGCGTATCGGCTTCGTCAACAGCGATCTCTATACAAATGTGCCGATCGGTAAAACGCGCGAGGACGTTGATCTGGGTATTGAGAAGATATTCAGGGACTACAAGGCCTATCGCGATCAATACCCGGAGATACTTAGGGCAATCAGAGAC
>NZ_JBFULT010000542.1:0-5158 GCF_054049755.1 Bradyrhizobium sp. P5_C11_2 | reverse complement strand
GCCACACCATTCAGCAATGGTMCGCGGATTTCGTCGCCGAGCTGGAGAAATGCCGGGTCGAGAAGGCCGCCGTCGCTCCGCTCGCAGCGCAACCGCCGCAGGCGCTGCGCTGGCTGAAGTCGGCGATCTCCGGTGTGCGGCTGATCTAGTCCTCCTCCCTGTCCCCGTTCTTGCGGGGAGAGAGGCTGCCCCCGGATGCTCGGTATCCGCGTCTTTTTGCACGCTCATCTACGCGTCACGGCCGGGCTTGACCCGGCCATGACGGCGAACCTCGCGTGCCGTACAGCGCCTAATAACAATACGACACGCCATCCAGAATCGCGCAGCGGCGCTTGTTCGGCGCGTTGGGATCGTCCATCGGCACCATGCCGTTACCCTGGCCGACGAACACGCCGGGCCCGACATGCACCGAGCTCTTGTTGCCGATGATCACGCTCGGGTGCGGCGAGGCGCTCGACCGCGTCCCGTCCGGCCAGATGATCGCATCGCCCGAAAGCACCCCGCGCCGTCCGTCGTCGCAGCTCACGTCGCCCCCTTGCCGCGTGCAGACCTGCCCCAGGGCCGGGCCAGCGAAGGCGGTGCCAAGGGCCGAAATCAGGCTTAGCGCGGTGATGGTCTTGCGGATGGCCATGGTGTCCCCAAGCGGTTTGGCGTTCTCTGAAGAATCGTCGCGCCAAACCCGCCTCCGGTTCAGTCAGCGGGCGGTTCCAGGCGGCCCCGCGTCGTCATAGATTCGCTATAAAATACAATACCTTACGGAAAATTCACCCGATTTACCTGCGATCCCTTGCAAAATCATTGGCGCCCCTTCAAGAGAGAGCGCTCCGGAGAGATGGCCGAGTGGCTTAAGGCGCACGCTTGGAAAGCGTGTGTGCGGGAAACCGTACCGTGGGTTCGAATCCCACTCTCTCCGCCATCCCACGATTTTGTGCGCCAAGCTGCGATTCCGAACTATTTCGCGCGCGATCGCTGTTGGGCCTCGATCCTTGCGCGGGGGCAATGGTGCAGGAGTTGATAACCCCGCCACTGGAGCCAGCCCGGATTGCGGCCGCGCTGTCCGGTCCAGCTTCAGGTGTCATCGCGAAGATTTCCTCCAATCCCGAGAGCCGACATGAATGGAAACGACATCACGCGCATCCCGAACAGGAAGCTGCCCAGCAAGTCAGCGGTAGCAACATATCATCTGCCGGGCGGCGGCGGGTTGCTGTGGGCGGTGGCGGTTTCACCTGATCGCACCCAGGACATTCGCGTCCAGACGCTGGGCGCCCTGGGCGTCATCGATACCTATCTGAAGGATGCGGGTCTGGACCGCACGCGCATCGTCAAGGCTGAGATCGTGGTGACCGACCATGACAACAAGCCGGCGTTCGACGAGGCCTGGGCGAGCTGGATGCCGGCGGGCTGTGGGCCGGTGCGGTCGTTCGTGCAGTCGGTCATGCCCGATGGCGATCTGATCGAGATTATCATCACCGCCGCTCTGCCGGCCGGTGCGCGCGACACGTCTCAAGCATCAGGCTGAAGATCCCCGAACCTCGTTCGCTCGGACCCATCTTGCTGGCGCTCATCGGCCGTCGTCAGAGGACGACGTCCCGGTTGACGTTCTTGTACAGCAGATAAACCGAGTGGTTCAGGCCGGTGGGATAGAATTGCTGCGGACAGAACGATCCCATCCAGATGAAATCATCAACCCAGATCTCGTGCCAGCTATTGCCRAGATAATACAGGCCTTGCCCCTCCAGCATGAACAATCCGTGCTCCATGATGTGCGTTTCGACGGCCGGGAAGCAGACGCCGGGCTGGAAGAACATCAGGTTCATCTCAAAGTCGAACCGCAGGTCGCCCATTGGCAGCAGGTGCTTGAAACCGCGGCCCTGCAGCCCGGTATGGTTCGTCATCGGCATGGATTGTTGTTGACCGATAATCGCCGTCGGGGCGGCGATGCCCTCGGCCTGCTCATAGCGCTTCTTGACGGCGATGATGCGGGCAGGCGCGGTGGGATGACAGGACATCGTGAAGGACACGCCGGGCGGTACATAGACAAAGGCGCCGACAGCAAGCTCCACCGGGGGGGCGGAGCCGATGGTCATGTCCACGCCTCCTGCCACGACGTAGAAGAAGTGCTGCAGGTCCACACAGATCGGCTGGGCCGTACCGCCCGCGGGCTCGATCTCCAGCATGTACTGGGCAAAACCGGCACCGAGCGAAGGCGCCGCCAGAAAGCGCACGGTTGTGGATTTCCACGCTGGAAGCCGGCTCTTCAACACGCCTTCCGGCGGCATGAACGCGAAGTTGCGTCCGACAACGCCGCGATTATGGCCGATCGCGCCGGGAGGAACGACGCCGGGTTGGCCAGGCAAATCGGTGGGATGCATCTGAGGTCCTCGGTCAATGCGCGGGAGTCTGATTCAAGCGGAAGGCTCTAGCGATAGGCCGCGCCGCCCGGTGATTGTCAACTCCGGCTGCTCAGCTCGAGCGACTGGGGGTGGCGATCGAGCACCCTTGCGGCCGATCTGTGCCTCCAGCGGAGACGGAGGCCGGCCGGTTACCGGCTCGCCTGCCCGAGGCGCAGCGCAAGATGGACCGTCTGCGGGTCGCTGTGCGGGGCCGGCTTGAAGCCGAACTTGCCGAACACGGTCAGCATCGCCTTGTTCTCGGGCAGCACTTCAGCCGTGAGCTCGTTCAATCCGGCGTTGCCGGCAATCCTGCCGAGGTGATCCATCAGGATGGAGGCGACGCCTCGCCCCTGCCAGGCATCGATGACGACGAAGGCCATCTCGGCCCGGCCGGGCGCGAACACGACGTATCGACCACCTCCGACGATGATGTCCCGGCCGGCTTGCACGGCCCGCACCACCAGAGCGACGTGATCCCTGAAGTCGACCTCCATGAAGAAGGCGCGCTCCTTGTCGGAGAAATGGCGCTTCATCGCGAAGAAACGGCGCTGCAACGACTGCGCGCTCGTCTGGTCCAGCGCGGCGAGCATGTCGGCCTCGTCCTCCGGCCGAAGCGCGCGAACTTCGACCGGGCTGCCGTCGCGCAGGTGCTCCTGTGCACTGTAACTGGCGATGTCCGACATGCGGGTTCTGGTGTCGAGAGGCCGGGCGACGCACTTGCCCGGGCCGAGACCGTGTACGGCCTGGCCAGTCGCGGGCGCTTGATCTGGATCAAGGGTGCGGCGCGACAGCTGCGTCTACGCTGTTGCTTCGGGCTGGCACCCTTGACCTATGTCAATGGGGATCCCGGCGCCGTGGCAAAATACCGGGGTAAACGAGGCGGCCATCTCGTGATGGGCCGGTGGTGCTACGCCGACGACGGCAATGCCGTCCTGATCCAACCGCGATCATAGCGTTGTAACGGAGCGTTCTTGCCGCCGGTGCAAAAATCATCCTCCGGAGTGCTGCTGTTTCCGCAACAGCCAGCGTTGCAGCTGATCTATGATACCGCGCCGATCGGCCTTGCCTGCCTGTCGCCGGACTGCCGCTACCTTCAGATCAATCAGCGCCTCACCGAAATCTGCGGCATATCGATCGAAGATCATCTCGGGCGCTCCGTCAGGGATTGCGTGCCGGCGCTCGCGGGCGCGGTCGAGGAGATCGTCCGCTCGATCATGGAGACGGGAGAACCCGTGGTCGGCATCGAGGTGGCCGGGCAGCGCGCCGACCAGGTGGAGGAACGTTCGTGGATGACGTATTGGCACCCGCTGCGTTCGCCGAGCGGCGAGATCGTTGCAGTCAACGTCGCCGCCGAAGAGATTACCGAACGCAAGCGCGCCGAACATGAAATCCGCAAGGCCAGAGACGCTGCGGAGACTGCGCTGCGAGATTTGCGCGAAATCCAGGAATCCCTGGTGGAGGCGGAAAAGCTCGCTGCCCTTGGACGGTTGGTGGCCGGCGTCGCCCATGAGATCAACGGTCCCGTCGGCAGCAGCCTGACGGTCGCCTCGACGCTCCAGCAAAGAACGGAAATGTTCGCGGCGGAGGCGGCACGCGGCCATCTCAGGCGATCGAGCCTGCGGGATTTCCTCGATCTCATCAGCACGGCGTCGGGCCAACTGGTGACGAACCTTGGCCGTACCGCCGAACTGGTGCAGTCCTTCAAGCAGGTGGCCGCCGATCGGCGGCAGTTCAACCGGCGGACATTCGATCCGGGCGAGTTGACGGAGCAGGTTCTGTCGCGCCTGCAGCGCCAGTCGCGGGATTGCGATATCAGCATCCAGATTCAATGCGAGCCGAATCTTTCGATGGAGAGCTATCCCGGACCGTTCGGGCAGGTCCTGACCAACCTCGCTTTCAATGCCATCACGCACGCGTTCCCGGCGGGGCGGACGGGCATCATCGATATCAAGCTGCGTGCGGCCGGTGATGCGCATATCGAGCTTGTCGTTGGCGACGATGGGTGCGGAATGCCGGCGGATATCAAGCGCCAGGCCTTCGATCCGTTCTTCACGACCCGCCGGCATCAGGGCGCAACCGGGCTTGGTCTGCACATCGTTTACAGTCTCGTGGCGGAACAATTGGGCGGCCGACTGAAACTCGAAAGCGAGCCGGACGCGGGGACGACCATCCGGATCATACTTCCGAGGAGGGCGCCATTGTCGGGGCAATCCGATGCTCCGGGCGGGTATTGAGGCATATCAATGTCTCGCCTTGCGGCGGAATATGCTGGCCACCTGCGAGATGTCACGCTGCGAAAGCCGAAGGGATATCCGGATGATCACAGTTCCCGAATTGGTCTCGCAAGCTCTGGGCGCCTTTCTAACCGCGGAAACCAGGGACCGGTTTGGCGCTTCGCATGCCGGCCTGACCGAGCTGCTTCCGTTCGCGGCGAAGCTCACATTGGAGTGCATCGGCAACAGCGACGCGCTTTACCACAATATCGAGCATACGCTGCTCGTGACGCTTGCCGGGCACGACATCCTGACCGGACGGGCGCTGTTGCGGCCGACCACGGCCAACGACTATGCGAACTTCATCCTGGCCTGCCTTGCTCACGACATCGGGTATGTGCGTGGCGTCGTTCAGGGCGATGAGGACGAACAGTTCATTGCGGACGTGAACGGCGGCACCGTTCGCCTGCCACGAGGATCGTCCGACGCCGCGCTGGCTCCCTACCACGTCGACCGCTCGAAACTGTTCGTTCTCGAGCGGCTGGATTCCGT
>NZ_JBFULT010000541.1:0-5188 GCF_054049755.1 Bradyrhizobium sp. P5_C11_2 | reverse complement strand
TCATGGTGCTGGGCACGCATTTCACCCGCGCCTCCGATGTGATCGTGCCGGACTTCCTGACCACCATGCCGGCGGTCGAGATCACGCCCTACCGCGACGTGTTCGGCAATTGGTGCAGCCGCATGGTCGCACCGGCCGGTCGCATGCGCCTTGCCGCGGATGGCGTGGTTCGCGACAGCGGCCTGCCGGACCCGGTGTTTGCCTCGGCCGCTCAGCACAGGATCGAGGAGCTGCCCGCGGACACGCTGGTCTATCTGCTCGGCAGCCGCTATTGCGAGACCGACCGGCTTTCGGAGATCGCCTGGCAATTGTTCGAGAAGACGCCGTCCGGCTGGGCGCGGGTGGAGGCGATCTGCGATTTCGTTCACCGCCACATCGCCTTCGGCTACGAGCATGCGCGTGCCACCAAGACCGCGTGGGAGGCTTACCAGGAGGGCAAGGGGGTCTGCCGCGACTATGCGCACCTCGCCATTGCGTTCTGCCGCTGCATGAACATCCCCGCGCGATATTGCACCGGGTATCTGAGCGACGTCGGCACGCCGCAGCCCTGGGCTGTGGGCGATTTCGCCGGGTGGTTCGAGGCCTTCATCGGCGGCCGCTGGCACACCTTCGATCCCCGCAATAACGTGCCGCGGCAGGGGCGCATCCTGATCGCGCAGGGGCGCGATGCCTGCGACGTTCCGATCACGCAGACGTTCGGTCCGAACGAGCTGGTCAGCTTCAAGGTCTGGACCGACGAGGTCACCTGATGGCCGGTCATCCCCCGCTCAGCAGCGACGAACTCGACTCATTGCGCAAGGTCGGTCAGGTCGACCACCAAAGCGAGATCCCCCAATTGCACTGGGAGCGTCTCGTGCATCTGGGCTACGCGATCAGGCGGCTTGGAGCGCTTGAGCTCACCGCCGCCGGCGTGAGGCGCCTGGCGGGACAATAGGGGGCCGCTGCCTCCATCGGGCGGCGAGCCTGGCTTACGCCGCCGGCGCCGGCACCAGTCCGTAGCGCAGCATCGTCTCTTTCATCTTCGCGGGATCGGGTGGCGCGCCGGCCGACAGGAGTGCGGCCATCTCCGTGAAATATTGCGGGCCCAACACCCCGGGGCTCAGGATGCACAGGCATGTCGCCGGCCCCGTCGAACGATTGGTAAAGCCGTGCACGACGCCGCGCTTGATGAAGACCGATTCTCCCGGGCCAAGATCGCTCTGCTTGCCGTCGATCGTCCAGGTCGAGACGCCGGACAGCCCGTAGATCGTTTCGTCCCAGCGGTCGTGATAGTGCGGGATCGGCATCCGCGCATTCGGTTGCAGCGTCATTTCGAAGATGTCGACGCTGCCGTCGGTGTCATCCTTGCTGTGCAGGAAGCGGAGCTGAAGCGCGCCGAAATTGATGTCGGACATGGCTGTGTTATCCCGGTGAGAGGCTGAATCGAGGTCGCGGCGCTCGCCCGCATCGAAATGAAGGTTACCGCGGTCCCTCATACACTATCAGCCCGCGTGCGATCAGCTGACGATGCGCAGCATCGTCGAATGCAACGCGCTGTGCAACCGCGGCCGATTGCAAGCGGCAGAACATTCCGGGGCACGCTCAAAACGGCTCCGGGATCGACGTCTCTGATTGGCTCGCCGGCACTAATCTCAAGTTGGCGCCCGCAATCGCAGCAACCTTAAAGACGCAAAATGTTTGCCTGCGCTGATGCGCCGCATGAATCGAATTAATTCAAATTGAGAGTCCGAAAGCGAACTGAAGCCTCGACTTTCGTAGGGCATAGTTGGCTCCGGCAGGGGGCGAGAGCCGCAGATCCGCGGCAGCTTCCCACCATCGTGAAAGTAGGGGCACTGGTGTCCGGTGCAGCACGCACTGGGCGCGTCGGGGAGTCTTCAATCCATTATCTAGTTTCGCTTGAAAGGATGAATGCCCGTGATTGATGCCAATGTGAAAGCCGAGACGAATGCCGCTCCGCTGAGTGAGACGGCGAACGGAACTGCAAAGCTCAAATTCGACATGCCGTTTTTCAACATTCAGACGATGTTCGGCGCTCTCGCAGGGCCGACCGCCACGCGGGCCAAGGCAAATTTCGAGCAGATGAAGGCGACGTCCGAGGAGATTACCGCAGCTCTCTACGAAGCTTGTTCGATCAATGCCAAGCGTACCGCCGATTACGGCACCAAGGTCATTGAAATATCCAATACCAACACCAGCTCCGCGCTGGATTTCCTCTCCCAACTCGCGGATGCGAGGTCGTTTGCGGACCTCGTGAACCTCTCCACCGTCCACGGCCGCAAGACCTTTGAAGCGGCTTCCGCTCAGAACCGGGAGCTTTGGGACATGGCCCAGAAGGTCGCGTCCGAGACGACCGAGCCGATCAAGAACAGCTTCAACCGGGTTCTGCATAAGGCTGTCTGAATCGAAGCTACCGGCCACGTGGATCGGCTGGACGAGCGTCTTCGCCAGAAGAGACGCCGTCCAGCCGGGGGCGGCCATCCGCCGCCGTGAGGTGATGCCAAGCTGGAGGGAAACAAGATGGGTATGGTGATGATCAGGTGCCCGGAAACGGGAAACGCCATTCCGACAGGCATTGAGACGGATCGCGAAAGGTTTCGATGCAGTGCGGTGTTCTTTTCGCGCACCTATTGTCGGATGTGCGAAGCTACGCATGAATGGTTCGCCCGAGAGGCTTGGGTCTACGAGACGGTCTTGGCGAACGGGAATTCGGGGGGCGGGCAGCCGTTCCGCGCCGGCGCGGCGTGACGGTGCCTCAACGCATCCTGCGAAAAGATCCGATCGATCCTGCGGCCCATCACCTTGTAGCACTCGCAGGCGACGACCTCGAGTCGACGCCTGTCGATCTCGAGCTGGCCGCGCCGACTGGACTTTATGGCCCTCGACATGCGGAGTGCGCTCACGACGTGCGTAACCGTGGTGCGCCGGACGCCAAGCAATTCCGACAACGTTTCTTGCGTCAAGGGCAGGATGTCACCGCCATCCGTCCGATCGTGAATGTGAAGCAGCCAGCGGGCCAGGCGGGCCTCCACGGAGTGCAGTGCGTTGCAGGCTGCGACGTGCAGGAATTGCGTCATCAGCGCTCTGGAGAGCAGCTGAACCGCGTGCGCGATGGCGGGACTGCGTTCGAGCATCTCATGAAATCGTGCGGGCGAGATCTGCAGCGCGGTCCCGGCCACGCGGACGACCGCGGTCAGGGGTGACCGGCCGGGGCCAAGCGCCGACATCAGGCCGACCGCGCCGTCGTTGCCGATCACGGCGGTTGCGGTCGTCTGTCCGTTCGGCAATTCCATGATCAGCGCGATCGCGCCGCTGCAGGGGAAGTAAAGGTGATCGATCCGGTCGCCCGATCGAACGAGCACTGCATCGTGATGGAGAGGTACTTTCCGCAAGTGTGGTGCAAGCAAAGCGAAATCGGCCGGCGGCAACGCAGCTAACAAGCGATTACCAACTCTGGTCGCGTGCTCCATCACGGGATTCTTCCCTCGACGGAGGCCCGGCGGCTAGCAAACGCATCTTCTCCGACCGAGCCGCGGTACCGCGCAGACGCTTGCCACGGCAAGCGGACCAACTCACGTCAACAGATAAGGTTCCAATGACGGATCCCAAGCCAGCGCGCCGGGCGCGTCTGACGGCCATCTCACTCGCGCGACGAAGACCGGGCCGGAGGCTTGCAAAACTCGCTCGACGCGAGCGTTGCTCCTATCTCAGCCCCTCATACACCATCAGCCCGCGTGCGACCTGCAATTTGCGGATAGCGCGCGGCAGCAGTTTCTCGGGCTGGTGCAGATAGCGCCAGGAGGTGAGGGTGAACGCGCCAAGCGCGCCGCATTCGTCGTCGAACGGCGCAAGCACGCCGGTGACGCTGACGGGCGTATGCGGGCGGGCGTTGAAGGGGAGCAGMAACAGCTCGAGGTGCGCCTTGCTGCCGTCGTCGCGCAAGGCGGTGAGGCCGGCGATGGCGCCGAGCGTCTCGTCGGCAACGATGGTGGTGATCTCCCCGATCTCTCTGCGGCAGGCCTCGCTGAACAGCGCCGCAAAGCTTTGGTCCTTGAGGTCGAGCCCGGCGAGCGCGCAGACGCGCGTGCCGGCGACGCGGAACGGAAAACCGAGGTTGGGTTCGCACGACAGCACGAAGATGTCGCCGAGCAGGCCGCGGACCGCGGCCGGATCGATGTCGGCCCTGTCCGGAGCCCGCGCCGTGCCGCGCTTCTTGTCCCAATACGCGAAGAACTCGCGGCTCGACTTGTGTTTCATGACTGAACGCTTACCCCGGGGCGAAACCTCGCGGGACAGACCTGTCCCGCTTCAGTGCACCCGCGATCCCTTCTGTGTTGTGCAGGAGGGGAATTGCAGCGTCCATGCCGCGGGGGCGTTTTAGCTGCCCGAGCAGGGGTCTTTGCGTCGTTAACGTTAAATTAACTATGCGCTTGGCGCGCGCCGCGCCGCTGCTATGGTGATCGCAGTCGCAAGCCTCGCCGCTTTCATCCAGGTTCTCGGCGGGGTCTGTACACAGGCGTCAAACAGTTTGGTCACCGGCGGCGGGGAGGGGTGGGGATACTCCTTATTCCTCTGCTGCCGGAAGGCCGACACGGACAGGCAGGGCTTTCCCAGGGCCCTGCCTTTTCCTTTTCTCAGGCACACTCTCTCGTGCCCCGGACGCGGCGCAGCACTTCTTCAGTGATGCACCGCTGAGCCGGGATCCAGCGCCTCGCTCGGTTCGAGACGAGCCCATCATTCACGATTTCCGTTTGTGCACTTGCACCGGGTGGGTAAAGGCGACTATCTCCAAGCCTGTCGCTCCGATCGCGCCTGAAGGCGAAGCCCCTTGGATTCCCCACCAAACTCTCCGCCGGACCAGCCGGCCGTCATCGAGGAAGCTCCGCGCGAGCCGATTCTGACGCTGCCGGCGGCGCTGACCGCCTATATCGTCCTCCTGGCGGTGATCCATCTGCGGGTGCTGCTGCCGCCGGACATCGAGAACTGGACCATCGATGTCTTCGGTTTCATCCCGAAGCGCTACGATTCCTCGCTGCTCAATCTGGAGATCCCCGGCGGGACCGGCGCCAAGGTCTGGACCTTCGTCACCTATTCGCTGCTGCACGCCAATCTCACCCATCTCGGCTTCAACGTGCTGTGGCTGTTGCCGTTCGGCAGCGCGCTGGCGCGGCGCTTCGGCACGGTGCGGTTC
>NZ_JBFULT010000540.1:0-5214 GCF_054049755.1 Bradyrhizobium sp. P5_C11_2 | reverse complement strand
GTGCCGGGTGCGCCGACGCCGTCCTCGTGCTGGCTGCGCACGCCGAACGGCAGCGTCAGAAACAGCGCGATCCACCAGATGACGAAGTAGATCGCGATCGCGGTCGATATCTGGATGGCCATGGTCCGGCCTTACGCCTGCTCGATTTCGACCAGGGCGCCCGAAAAGTCCTTCGGGTGCAGGAACAGCACCGGCTTGCCGTGGGCGCCGATCTTCGGCACGCCGTCACCGAGCACCCGCGCGCCCTCCTTCACCAGCGTGTCGCGCGAGGCGATGATGTYGACCACCTCGTAGCAGACATGATGGATGCCGCCATCGGCATTGCGCTCGAGGAACTTTGCGATCGGCGAGCCCTCGCCGAGCGGCTCGATGAACTCGATCTTGGTGTTGGGCAGCGTCGCGAACACGGTGGTGACGCCATGCTCGGGCAGCGCCACGGCCTCGGAAATCTGGGCGCCAAACGCCGCGCCGTAGATTTTTGCAGCCTTGACGGCATCCTTGGTCGCGATCGCGACATGGTTCAGCCGGCCCAGCATCGTTCTTCTCCCTCAGGGCATGATCCGGAAAAGCGCGAAGCGGTTTTCCGAAAAGACCATGCCTCAATTATACTGTCAGGACATGTACCAGACAGGGGGGCTTTTTGCCCCAATGTTCGTTGATCACGGCCCGGACGGCGCGTCGCACCGACTCGGCCAGCGCGTCCGGATCGCGCCGGCGCGCCTTTGGCAGGCCCTCGACGGTCGTTACCACGGCGTCGAAGACGAGGTCGTCGAAGGGCTCCCCCTCCCTGTTCTTGTCGGGAATGCCGACGAGATCGACCTCGGGATCGTCGGCCAGCTCGCCCTGCTCGGTCATGGCGATGGCCACGAAGGCGCAGCCGGAAAACGCCATCCGGCGCCGCTCGACCACCGCGCGCGACTTGGAATCCTCCAGGATGGTGCCGTCCTTGTAGAGCCGGCCGGAGGGCAATTCGCCAATGATGCCGGGATCGCCCGGGCCGAGCTTGATCAGGTCGCCGTTGCGAACCACCAGGACGCGCGGCACGCCGGCCGCGCGTGCGAGCTTGGCATGCTCGTGCAGGTGCAGCGCCTCGCCATGGACGGGGATCAGGAGCTGCGGCCTGGTCCAGGCGATCATGTCGCGCAGCTCGTCGCGGCGCGGATGGCCGGAGACGTGGACCAGATGGGTGCGGTCGGTGATGACCTCGACGCCCTGCAGGATCAGATTGTTGATGATCGAGCCGACGGCCTTCTCGTTGCCGGGAATGGTGCGCGAGGAGAAGATCACGCTGTCGCCGCGGTTGAGCGTGATCTCGGGATGATCGTCATTGGCGATCCGCGCCAGTGCCGCGCGGGCCTCGCCCTGGCTGCCGGTGCACAGCGCCAGCACCTTGTCCTGCGGGAGATGGCCGTAGACCTCCGGCGAGCGGAAATTCTGCACGCCGTCGAGGAAACCGGTCTCGCGCGCGACCTGCGTCACCCGCTCCATGGCGCGGCCGACCACGACCACCTCGCGGTCCGCGGCCTTCGCGGCATCGGCAACGGCCTTGATGCGTGYGACGTTGGAGGCAAAGGTCGTGACCGCGACGCGGCCCTTGGCGGCCTTGACCAGTTCGATGATGGTCTTGGCGACCTCGGCCTCCGAGGGCGAGCGGCCGTCGCGGACCGCATTGGTGGAATCGCCGATCAGGGCGAGCACGCCCTCCTCGCCCAACTCGCGCAGCCGCTTTTCGTCGGTCGGGCGGCCGATGATCGGGGTCGGGTCGATCTTCCAGTCGCCGGTGTGCAGCACCGTGCCGACCTCGGTGTGGATCGCCAGCGCATGCGATTCCGGAATCGAATGCGCCACCGGGATGAACTCGACGTTGAACGGGCCGATATCGACGCGTCCGCCCGAGGGCACCACCGTCACCGGGATCTTCGGCGCGTTGCGCTCGGCGGCGCATTTGGCCTCGAACAATGCGGCGCTGAACTGCGTCGCATAGATCGGGCATTTCAGCCTCGGCCAGAGGTCGATGATGGCGCCAAAATGGTCCTCATGGGCGTGGGTCAGCACCAGCCCCATCAGGTTCTTGCGTTCCTTCTCCAGGAAGCTGATGTCCGGCATGATCAGGTCGATGCCCGGCAGATGCTCCTCGTCGCCGAAGGACACGCCGAGATCGATCGCGAGCCAGGCCCGCTGCTGGCGGTTGCCGAGGCCATAGATCGACAGGTTCATGCCGATCTCGCCGACACCGCCGAGCGGCGCAAACACCAATTCGTCAGGTTTCGCCATCACGCAGCTCCCACGGAGGCGGCCGAGCCAAAGAACACCTCGCCGGCCGCCACCGGCAGGCGTCGGCCGTCAGTGGTGCGGACGATCAGGCAACCGGTGTCGTCGATCGTGTCGAAAATGCCTTCGAGCGTCTTCGTTCCCGTGTTGATCGCGACCCTCTCGCCAAGACCGGCGGCACGCGCCAGCCACAACTTGCGGATCTCGGCAAAGCCGCGACCATTGTCCCAGATGCCGCGGAATTCCACCCAGGCGTCAGACAGCGCCGAAAACAGCTCTTCCGCGCTGATCTGGACGCCAAGCGCGGCGAGCGACACCGCGGGCGTCGGCATGCCCTCAGGCGCAGCCACGACGTTGGTGCCGATGCCGACGACGACGGCAAGACGGTCGCCGACGGCTTCGGCCTCGAGCCCGATGCCGACGAGCTTCCTGCCATTGGCGAGGACGTCATTCGGCCATTTCAGGGCGTATCGGGGCCTGCTCGGACCGAGCCGCAGCGCGGCCTCGAGGCTGACCTTCTCAAGCGCGGCTTCCTCCGCCAGCCCGGCCGCAAAGCCGATCGTGGCGGCAACCGCAGGCGCGACGTCGACGATTTCGAGGACGCTGGCGGCCAGATTGCCGGGCGGCGCGATCCATGGGCGCTGGCGCCGGCCGCGGCCGGCCGTCTGCTCCGACGTCACGAACCAGATCGGGCCGCGCTCGCCGGCGCGAGCGCTTTCGATCGCCTCGGTATTGGTCGAGCCGGTCCGTTCGAAGGCTGCGAGCTTGTAGCCCGCCGATAGAGCGCGAGGACCGAGCGCGAACCCCATCCTAAAACAGTGACTTTGCCGCGGCGGAGGCGAYGCTCACCACCGGGCCCRCGAACAGCGCGAAGAGGATGTTGAAAAGGCCTGCGACCGCCAGCACCGTCCGCACCTCGATGCGCACCGGATCGACCTGGCCGGCCGGCTCGTCGAAATACATCGTCTTGACGATGGTGAGATAGTAGTAGGCGCCCACCACGCTGGAGAGCACGCCGATCACCGCGAGCGTGAACAGATTGGCCTTGATGGCGGCGACGAAGACGTACCATTTGGCGAAAAAGCCCGCGAGCGGCGGAATGCCGGCGAGCGAGAACAGCAGCATCGCGAACATGAAGGCGAGCAGCGGGTTGGTGCGCGAGAGCCCTGCGAAATCGCTGATCCGCTCGACCGCCTGGCCGYTGCGCTTCATGGCCAGGATGATCGAGAACGAGCCGAGCGTCATCGCGACATAGATCACGATGTACATCAGCACGCCCTGCGCGCCCTCAACCGTGCCGGAGGCGAGGCCGACCAGGGCAAAGCCCATATGGCCGATCGAGGAATAGGCCATCAGGCGCTTGATGTTGCTCTGGCCGATCGCGGCGAAGGAGCCGAGCACCATCGAGGCGATCGCCACGAACACCAGGATCTGCTGCCACTGCGAGACGATACCGGGGAATGCGGTGAGCGTGACGCGGGTGAACACGGCGAGTGCGGCGACCTTCGGGGCCGAGGCGAAGAAGGCGGTGACCGGCGTCGGGGCGCCCTCGTAGACGTCGGGCGTCCACATGTGGAACGGCACCGCCGAGACCTTGAAGCAGAGGCCGGCGAGCAGGAACACCAGGCCGAACACCAGGCCGACATTGGCGGCCGTCGCGGCCGCCGCGATGCCGGCGAAGGAGACCGTGCCGGTGAAGCCGTAGACCAGCGACGAGCCGTAGAGCAGCATGCCGGAGGACAGCGCGCCCAGCACGAAATACTTCAGACCGGCTTCGGTCGACTTGGCGTTGTCGCGGTTCGAGGACGCCACGACGTAGAGCGCGAGCGACATCAGCTCGAGGCCGAGATAGAGCGAGATCAGATCGCCGGCCGAGATCAGCACCATCATGCCGAGCGTCGAGAGCAGCACCAGGATCGCGTATTCGAAGATACGGCGCGACGGATCGGACAGGAACTCGGTCGACAGCACCAGCGTCACCGCCGAGCCGATCAGGGCCAGGATCTTCATGAAGCGCGCGAAATCGTCGACGATGAAGCTGCCGCCGAAGGTCACCTGCTTGCCCGCGGGCTGGAGGTAGACCAGCACCCCGACCACGACCAGGAGCAGGACCGCGAGCGAGGTGACCGTCTTGGTCGTCTCCTGCCCGCGATAGGCGCCCAGCATCAGGAGCGCCATGGCGCCGACCGCGAGCACGAGCTCGGGCAACACCGGCGCCAGTTGATAACCTGCAGTCTCAAAGCTCATGGCGATATCCTGACCTGCCCGCTCACTGGAGCAGTGCGGCGGCCTTCACGGCCGTCACAGCGGTGTTGTAGTTGTTGACGAGTTGCTGGACCGAGGCGGCCGACATGTCGAGCACCGGCTTCGGATAGACGCCGAACAGGATCGTCAAGGCGATCAGCGGGAACAGCGTCAGGCACTCCCGGAAGGTGAGATCCTTCATGCTCGCCAGCGACGGCTTGACCAGCGCCCCGAACACGACCTTGCGGTAGAGCCACAGCGCGTAGCCGGCCGACAGGATCACGCCGAAGGTGGCGAAGAACGCGGTCGGGATCGAGACCTTGAAGGTGCCGAGCAGCGTCATGAACTCGCCGACGAAGCCGCTCGTTCCGGGCAGGCCGACATTGGCCATGGTGAAGACCATGAAGGTCAGCGCATAGAGCGGCATCCGGTTGACGAGGCCGCCATAGGCCGCGATCTCGCGGGTGTGCAGGCGGTCGTAGACGATGCCGACGCAGAGGAACAGCGCGCCGGAAACGATGCCGTGCGAGATCATCTGGAACATGCCGCCGGCGACGCCCTGCATGGTGCCGGCGAAGATGYCCATGGTGACGAAGCCCATGTGCGCGACCGACGAGTACGCGATCAGCTTCTTCATGTCCTCCTGCATCAAGGCCACCAGCGAGGTGTAGATGATGGCGATGGCCGAGAGCGTGAAGA
>NZ_JBFULT010000539.1:0-5220 GCF_054049755.1 Bradyrhizobium sp. P5_C11_2 | reverse complement strand
GGTCAAGTACGTGCCGCTGTCGGCCAAGGACCGCTTCACGGCGCTGCAATCCGGCGAAATCGACGTGCTGTCGCGCAACACCACTTGGACCATCTCGCGCGACACCTCGCTCGGCGCCAACTTCACCGGCGTGACCTACTATGACGGGCAGGGCTTCATGGTGAAGAAGTCGCTCAAGGTGAATTCGGCGCTGGAGCTGAACAGCGCCTCGGTCTGCGTGCAGACCGGCACCACCACCGAGCAGAATCTCGCCGACTACTTCAAGGCCAACAACATGAAGTATGAGGTGATCGCGTTCGGCACCAACGATGAGACGGTCAAGGCCTATGAAGCTGGGCGCTGCGACGTCTTCACCACCGACCAGTCGGGCCTCTACGCCAATCGCCTGAAGCTTGCTAATCCCGGCGACCACATGGTGCTCCCGGAAATCATCTCGAAGGAGCCGCTCGGGCCGATGGTGCGCCACGGCGACGACCAGTGGTTCGACATCGTGAAATGGACGCTGTTTGCCCTGGTCACCGCCGAAGAGCTCGGCGTGACCGCGAAGAACGTCGACGAGAAGGCGAAACTGGAAAATCCGGAGCTGAAGCGCGTGCTCGGCAGCGACGGCAATTTCGGTGAACAGCTTGGGCTGACCAAGGACTGGGTGGTGCGGATCGTGAAGGCCACGGGCAATTATGGCGAGGTGTTCGATCGCAACGTCGGCGCGGGCTCGCCGCTCGGCATCGCCCGTGGTCTCAACAATCTCTGGAACAAGGGCGGTCTCCAGTACGCGCCGCCGATCCGCTGATCCGCTCGATCCCCGCCCGCGGCGATGAGCACCGAGGCCCGCAAACCGCCGCCCCAGATCGCGCTGAAGATCAGGCGCGTGCTGGGCGGCAAGACCGGATGGAACGGCGTCGCCGTCCAGTTCGCCTTCGCGGCGATCCTGGGCTGGATTGCCTACGAAATCGTCTCCAACGCCCGCGCCAACCTCGAGAACCAGCACATTGCCGCCGGCTTCGGCTTCCTCAGGAACAATGCCGGCTTCGACGTCAATCAGACGCTGATCTCGTATACGGGCTCGGACACCTTCTTGCGCGTGTTCGTGGTCGGGCTTCTGAACACGCTGGTGGTCTCGGTGGTGGGCATCGTCTTCGCCACCGTGATCGGCTTCATCGTCGCATTGTGCCGGCTGTCGCCCAACTGGCTTTTGTCGCGCATCGGCGAAATCTATGTCGAGCTCATCCGCAACCTGCCGCTCCTGTTCCAGATCCTGTTCTGGTACCTGGCAGTGCTCGCGGCCTTGCCCAACCCGCGGCAGAGCATATCGCTGCTGGGCATCTCCTTTGTCAGCAACCGCGGACTGGTCATTCCCCGGCCGATCGGCGAAGCCGGGTTCGAGCCGTTTCTGGCGGTACTTGCATTCGGCGTCGTCGCCGCACTTGCGCTCCGCTTCTATGCGCGACGGGCGCTGTTTCAGCGCGGCCAGGTGATCCGCATCTGGCCCTATGTGCTGGGCTTCCTGTTCGGGCTCCCGCTGGTGGCGATTCTGGTGTTCGGGCCGCCCTTCACCTTCGAGCTGCCGCAGCTCAAGGGGTTCAACTTCGCCGGCGGCTCGCGGATCATCCCCGAATTCGTGGCGCTGACGCTGGCGCTGTCGACCTACACCGCCTCCTTCATCGCCGAGATCGTGCGCGCCGGCATCTTGTCGGTCCACAGCGGGCAGATGGAGGCGGGGTCATCGCTGGGCTTGAGCCGCGGCAACACGCTCCGGCTGATCGTCGTGCCGCAGGCGATGCGCGTGATCGTGCCGCCGCTCACCAATCAGTACCTCAACCTCACCAAGAATTCCTCGCTGGCGGTCGCGATCGGCTATCCCGACCTGGTGTCGGTGTTCGCCGGCACGTCGTTGAGCCAGACCGGGCAGGCGATCGAGATCATCGCCATGACGATGGGCGTCTACCTCCTGATTTCGCTCCTGACCAGCGCCGTCATGAGCGTCTACGGGTGGCGTATCAGCCGGAGCCTCGGCGCATGACCGATATCACCTCGTCCGCCTTCGTCCGTCGGGATCTGGTCGCCGAGCGTCCCGCACCGGCCATGACCACGGGCTTCATCGGGCTGGTGCGTACCCGCCTGTTCAATTCGCCGACCAATATCCTGCTGACGATCCTGGGCGCCTTGCTGCTCTGGTTCACCATAGTCCCCTCCGTCAGGTTCCTGCTGTTCGACGCGGTCTGGACCGGCACGGACCGGACCGCCTGCCTGAGCGAGAATGCCGGCTTTGCCGTCGGCGCCTGCTGGCCCTACATCCAGGCCAAGCTGCCGCAGCTGATCTACGGATTCTACCCCGAGGCCRAGCGCTGGCGGGTCAACCTCACGCTCGTGCTGGCGGTGGTTCTGCTGTTGCCGCTGCTCATTCCGCGCCTGCCGGCGAAAGGGCTGAACGCCGGCCTGTTCTTCTTCGCCTTTCCGGTGGTCGCATTCTTTCTGCTGCACGGCGGCGGCATCAAGGGCTTCGGCCTGAGCTGGACGGCCGGCCTGCTGCAATTGTTCGACGACAGCATCGTCGGCGCAGGACAGGCCCTGCTCAATCTCAGCAAGAGCTCGGCCATCGGTCCGCTGCTATGGGTCGTCGGTAACCTCATCGTGCTGGTCGGCACGGCGATCTACTGGCTGATCTTTCCGCTGACGTGGCTGCGCGACCATATTCAGGGCACCGGCCAGTCGGTGTGGGCCGATTTTGCCATCACGGCGGTCGTGATCTCCCTGATCGCCTTCGTCCTCGGCGGCGGCATCCGAACCGGATGGCGCGCTCTGGCTTCCAGCATCGTCACCTTCGTCGCCATCGCGATCGTGATCAAGGTGATGGGGCTCGATCACGGTGGGTTGCCGACCGTGACGACGAATTTGTGGGGCGGCCTGCTGGTGACGCTGGTGGTCTCCGTGACCGGCATCGTCACCTCGCTGCCGATCGGCATCGCGCTGGCGCTCGGCCGCCGCTCCACCATTCCGTTGATCCGGATCTTCTCGATCGCCTTCATCGAGTTCTGGCGCGGTGTGCCGCTGATCACCGTGCTGTTCTTCGCCACCTATATGCTGCCCTTGTTCCTGCCGGGCAATTTCACGGTCGACGGTCTCGTGCGTGCGCTGATCGGCATTGCGCTGTTCACGGGCGCCTACCAGGCCGAGAACGTTCGGGGCGGCCTCGCCGCAATCCCGCGCGGGCAGGGCGAGGCGGCTGCGGCGCTGGGACTGTCCTGGTGGAAGACGACCTCGCTGATCGTGCTGCCGCAGGCGCTGCGTCACGTCATCCCGAACCTCGTCAACAGCTTCATCTCGCTGTTCAAGGATACCTCGCTGGTCTCGATCGTGGCGCTGTTCGACCTCCTGGGTTCGCTGCGGGCGTCGTTCTCGGATCCGAAATGGTCGACGCCGTCGACCGCGTTCACCGGCTTCGCCTTCGCCGGGATCATCTACTTCATCTTCTGCTTTGGAATGTCGCGCTACTCGCTGTTCGTCGAGCACCGCCTCAACGCCCACCGCCGCAACTGATCGAGCTCACCATGTCCGATAGCCCCATCGTCAAGATTTCCGGCCTCAACAAATGGTACGGCGAATTTCACGTGCTGCGCGACATCGACCTCGAGGTCGAGAAGGGCGAGCGCATCGTGATCTGCGGGCCTTCGGGCTCGGGCAAATCGACGCTGATCCGCTGCATCAATGCGCTCGAGGAATTCCAGGAGGGCGAGATCGTCGTCGACGGCATCGAGCTCGGACCGAACCTCAAGCATGTCGATGCGGTCCGCCGCGAGGTCGGCATGGTGTTCCAGAGCTTCAACCTGTTCCCGCATCTGACCGTGCTGGAGAACTGCACGCTGGCGCCGATCTGGGTGCGCAACATCCCGAAGAAGGACGCCGAGCTCAACGCGATGAAATTCCTGGAGCGGGTCAAGATCCCGCACCAGGCCAACAAGTTTCCGGGCCAGATGTCCGGCGGCCAGCAGCAGCGCGTCGCGATCGCGCGGGCGCTGACCATGAACCCGAAGGTGATGCYGTTCGACGAGCCGACCTCGGCGCTCGATCCCGAAATGGTCAAGGAAGTCCTCGACACCATGGTCGACCTCGCCAGGGAGGGCATGACTATGCTGGTGGTCACCCACGAGATGGGATTTGCCAAGGAAGTCGCCAACCGCGTGGTGTTCATGGACGCCGGCCAGATCATCGAATCGAACACCCCGCAGGAGTTCTTCGCTCACCCGCAGCACGCCCGCTCGCAACTGTTCTTGAGCCAGATCCTGCGGTGAGCACCTGAAAATCCGGTGGTCTCGCCGGTCTAACCGCCCCACCAGCTTCGCACCATGCGAATCAGCTTGCCTCTTTTCGGACCATCTTCCGGAGAGAGACCTTGCACAGCAGTGTCGGCGCGCGCGCATACCAGAATGCGCGTTTGGAAAAGAAGTTGAGGAAGCAGGCGGACGCCGTCATGTCCTTCGCGATCGAGGCGCTCGGGCAGGGCCGATTTGACGAGGTCGAGATACTCTGCCGCGAGATCTTGAAAGAGGTTCCGGATCATTTCCACGCCACGCACCTGCTCGGCCTGCGCGCATTTGATGGCCGGCGGCTCGACGACGCGGAATTCCTGCTCGAGCGCGCGGTTGCGCTCGATCCGCGTTCGCCGGACGCCCATAGCAATCTCGGGGCCGTGTATTTCGATCTCCAGAAATTCAAGGACGCCCGCGCATGCCAGGAGAAGGCCATTGCGCTGAAGCCGAATTGTCCGATCACCCTGACCAATCTCGGTAATACAATGCTGCACCTCGGCCTCGCCAAGGAAGCGATCGGACTGCACGAACGTGCCATCAGGCTGAAGCCGGACTTTGCCGATGCATTCTGCAATCGTGGCATGGCGCAGCTGATGATCGGCGAGTTCGAACGCGCCGGGGAGAACTTCGATCGCGCCCTGTCGCTTCAGCCGAGCCATGCGGAGGCGATCGCCGGCAAGGGCATGGTGAGCCTCGAGCTCCGGCACTTCGAGGCGGCGGAAGCCGCTCTCGACGTCGCGCTCGCGCTCAAGCCGGGTTCACCGCGGATTCTGGTGCAGCGTGGACGGCTCTATCTGACTCTGTCCCGGCTACAGCAGGCGGCGGCGGATTTCGACGCCGCGCTGGCACAATCGCCACGGAACGAGCTCGCGCTGTGCTGGAGGGCGCAAGTCGACATCATGGTGAGGAACAC
>NZ_JBFULT010000538.1:0-5221 GCF_054049755.1 Bradyrhizobium sp. P5_C11_2 | reverse complement strand
GCCAGATGCAGGGCTGGCTGTTCAGCCCGGCCGTGCCGGCGGCGAAGTTGAGGCAATTGCTGTCGGCGCAGGCCGTGGCGGCTTAGAACGGCGATATCTTGGGAAACGGAATCAGCGGCGGTCGTTGGTCGCGCATGCCGCCTGGGGATGTCGGCCTTGGCAAAGGGGACATCGCCCAGGCTTAAAGTTAGTTAGCCGCGCAGATTGAGGCCGTCACGCGGCGGGTATGAATTAACATCCTGCTTCAGTCCTCATCCTCGGCCTGCGCACGACGTCGTTCCACGACATCGCTCATGTCATGAAGTACAAGGACCGCGAGGGCCCCCATGCGCTGCCTCTGTTCGGGATTGAGGGTCTTGTAGAGTGGCTGCCACGCCTCGGCGAGTTTATCCAAATCGGCTGATCGTTGAGCCAATGCCTCCGAGCGTCGTTGCAGGAAGGCGATGGGATCACGATTGCGCATGCTTTCGACGGCATTCTGGTCGGCCCGTCGACCCACTGTTTCCGAGATTTTTGCAACACGGGCCTTCCGATCCTCCGCTCTGGCACGAATGGCGCTCTCGACAGGCGGCCAGAGCTTTTCCTGGTCAGGTGTCAGCTGCAACGCGGCCTTGGTCAAATCGATCCGCATGTCCACCAGCGTATTCCGGTCCACTGCGTTTAGCCGTTCTGGCGTCGCAGGGGACGGAGCTTGCGCGCTGGCAATCGACGGTGCGGCAAGAAGGAGTGCAGCTGTTCCGATCACTACTATTTTCATCATCGGCGACCTCCTAGGTGAGTAGCCCCCAGGCACCACGCTAACAATTGTCGACAGGGCGATGTGGCATTGATTCAAATCAAGGGAATTGGAGAAAGAATTGTGGCGCGCGGGCCGAGCGAGACCTGCGACATGTCCGTTCTTGCGCCGCCATTCTGACGAGCGGACGTCAACCCTTGATCGCAGCACAGCGCGACGCGGCGTTCGTCAGACCAGCAACAAATAGAACGCCCCGGGTGGATTCCCCGGGGCCAGGTTGCTGGATACCGAGATTGAACTAATAACGCGCCGTGACCGGCGTCGTGTAGCAGCCGAAGCCGTAGTTGAAGCGCAGGGTGATGATGTCGATGTCCTGGCTCACCCCATTGCCCAGGAGGGTGACCCAACCGGGAGTAACCACGCCTGCGTTGTCACGCCCCCTCCAGAGATGGTCGTATTCAACACCGGAGGACCAGTTCGGTGCGAAGCCGAAGGCGTCGAGACCGAAGCGCAGCGCGAGGTGCTGCGGCAGCTCGGCTGCACCCAGATGCAGGGCTGGCTGTTCAGCCCGGCCGTGCCGGCGGCGAAGCTGAAGCTGTTGCTGTCGAAGCAGGCGGTGGCGGCGTAGCCCCCGCGCGTGACCTCACGATAAAATCACGCTACCCTCCCCGGGCAAGAACAACAGGAAGCGCCAATCGTGTACGACTTCATTATCGTGGGCGGCGGCTCGGCGGGGTCCGTGCTGGCCCACCGGCTCTCCGCCAAGAGCGCCAACAAGGTCCTGCTGTGCGAAGCCGGACAGGACACACCACCCGGCAACGAGCCGGCCGAGATCAGGGACAGCTATCCGGGCACGGCCTATTTCGATCCGCGCTTCCACTGGACCGAGCTGAAGGTCACGACCCAGATCGTCAGCCACAACAATCCGAACGAAGGGCGTCCGCCCTTGCGCAAATACGAACAGGCGCGCGTGCTGGGCGGCGGCTCGTCGATCAACGGCCAGATGGCCAACCGCGGCGCACCGACCGACTACGATGAATGGGACGCGCGCGGCGCCACCGGGTGGAGCTGGAACGAGGTGCTGCCCTTCTTCAAGAAGGTCGAGCGCGACCTCGATTTCGACGGGCCGTACCACGGCAAGGACGGCCGAATTCCGGTGCGTAGAATTCCGCAGGAGCACTGGACGCGGCATTCGCAGGCGTTCGCGCAAGCCTTCCAGCAAGCCGGCCATCAGTTCGTGCCGGACCAGAATGGCGAGTTCGTCGACGGCTATTTTCCGGTGACGCACTCCAATCAGGCCGAGCAACGCGTCTCGGCCGCAATGGGCTATCTCGATCGCGACACGCGCCAGCGCGCCAACCTGACGATCTCGACCAACACGCAGGTTCGAGAGCTGCTGTTCGAAGGCACGCAGTGCGTCGGCGTGAAGGCAATGGTGGACGGACGGGAGCAGGAATTCCGCGGCCGCGAGATCATTCTCTCCAGCGGCGCCATCCATTCGCCGGCGCATCTCTTGCGCGCCGGCATCGGCCCGGTCGGCCACCTCAAGGATCTGGGGATTCCCGTCCTGATGGGACTGCAAGGCGTCGGCCAGCGCCTGATGGATCATCCCTCGATTTCGCTGTCGTCCTTTGTCCGCCGCGGCGCGCGCATGAACGAGCATACCAGGCGCCACATGCAGCTTGGCCTGCGCTATTCGTCCGGGTTGCCGGGCGTGCCGAAGGGCGACATGTTCGTCGTCGTGATCAGCAAATCGGCCTGGCACGCGGTCGGCGCGCAAATCGGCTCGCTGCTGACGTTCGTCAACAAGACCTATTCGGAGACCGGACAGGTCAAGCTCGCCTCGCGCGATCCGCAAGCCGAGCCGATCGTCGAGTTCAACCTGCTGTCCGACCGGCGCGACCTCGATCGCCTGATGAGCGGTTTCCGCAAGATGGCGGCGGTGCAGATGAGCGATGTGGTCAAGGCGGTGACGGACAAGCCGTTCCCGGCGGCCTATACCGACCGCGTGCGCAAGATCGGCGTGGTCAACACCAAGAACAGGATTCTGACCACGATCGCCGCGGCAATGATGGACGGGCCGGCGGCGCTGCGCCACTACATGATCGACAATTTCGTGGTCGAGGGCTTCAGCTTCGACGACGTGATCAACGACGACGAGGCGCTGGAGGCCTTCGTGCGCAAGGCGACCATCGGCGTGTGGCACGCCTCATGCTCATGCCGCATGGGCCGGGCCGACGATCCCATGGCGGTGGTCGACCCCCAGGGCCGCGTCAAAGGCATCCAGGGTCTGCGCGTCGTCGACGCCTCGATCTTCCCGGTGGTGCCCTGCGCCAACACCAACTTCCCGGTCCTGATGTCGGCGGAGAAGATCGCTGCGGCGATGATGCAGTGAGCCGCAGGAAGCGAGCTAGTCATGGAAACATCGAACAACAGATTGCCCATTGGCGGCTTTGCCCGGCTCGTCCCTGAGCTGGACGTGTTTGACCTGGCGCAGAGCGAGGCGTTCTGGTGCGGAATACTGGGTTTCCAGATTGCGTATCAGCGACCTGAAAGCCGCTTCATGTATATCGAGCTGCAGGGCTCCCAGGTCATGTTGAACCAGCGAAATGGCAATTGGGAGACTGCGACCCTTGAACGTCCATTGGGACGCGGGATCAACTTCCAAATGTTCGTCAATTCCGTCGCCCCTCTTGTCGAAGCCCTGAGGCGGGCGAATTGGCCGCTGTTCAGGGATTGTCACGATGCCTGGTACAAGGTTGCAGGCGAAGAACGGGGCAATCGGCAGTTCCTGGTGCAAGACCCTGATGGTTACCTGCTCCGTTTTGCGGAAGACCTTGGCAGCAGGTGATCGCCCCGGTCATCTTCACGTTTCGAGACATTGTAAGCCGCCGCCATTGCGCGCTCCGGACTACGAGTTCTGCGGGATGAAGCGGCTGAAGGACGGCAGCCTGACACAAAGCTTGACGATAAGAGGAAGCGCGAGCACCGGGATCACGCACGCGGCAACATAGCCCTCAGCAAGAGATGGCAGACCGAAGCTGGCCGCGGCCCACACGAGGGTGACGTTACGGTTTCCGCTCACGAGGCCTATGGTTCCGGCGGTCTGCAACCCCAGCCTCGCGAATGTCACGGTCGCGAGCGCGCACAGGCCAAAATTGGCGACGATTGCAACGGCGAGCATCAGGTCGAAACGCAGGGCGTTGCTGGTCCATTGCGCCCGTATGCCCTGCGAGGTGGCGAGTCCCACGATGATGAGCCCGATCACGGCGACCCCTGTGGCTGCGCGTTGATCGGGCAGGACGGCAATCAGATGGCGACGGAACCGCATGGCCAGAAAGGCCACCGATCCTGCGGCACCGAT
Organism: Bradyrhizobium sp. P5_C11_2; assembly: GCF_054049755.1. Lineage (NCBI taxonomy): Bacteria > Pseudomonadati > Pseudomonadota > Alphaproteobacteria > Hyphomicrobiales > Nitrobacteraceae > Bradyrhizobium > Bradyrhizobium sp. P5_C11_2. The sequence goes on along the minus strand of NZ_JBFULT010000538.1, from coordinate 1,121 downwards.
AATGCCGAACAGYCGGATCGCCAGCCCGCCCATATCGAATTCAATTCCCAGCCCGAGCACCATGGCAAAACACGGAATCGAAATCGGCGTCAGCAGGGTCAGCGCAATGGAGACGARCAGCGCGAGACGCGGTCGCAAACCAAGCATCCCCGCAATCGCCGCGGCGCTTCCGACCGGCGGCGCCAGCAGCGACAGCAGAACGCCGGCCCGCAGCGCAGGATCGAGCGGAACAAGGGACAGCAGAAACGCGGCAGCCAAAGGCAGCGCGAGGCCAATCCAGACAAGCACCAGCGCGATCAGGGGGAGACGAATGCCGCGTTCAGGGGGAGCGAGCCCGGCCGTGAGAAACGAGCCAAGCGTCAGAAGAAATGCTGAAAAGGGCAAAAGTTCGTAGCCGAAGTGAGCGAACGGAGYGATCAACAGCCCTGCGCAAAGCGAGATCACCAGAAGCAGCGGTCCTTGTCCGCCAACGGTGGACAGTATCCGGCCAACGTACATATCGGCTCCTCATTTGCATGCGCTTTGAAAACCATGCTTCGGCCGTGACGCGCGGCGCGTGCCTCGCGTTACACGGATTGAAGCTTGTCAAAATCGTCGCGGGTCCTCCGAGGGACGGCGCGTCGGGGTTCGTGAGTCACGCCACTGCGAAGGTCAGAACAATCCGGGGCTCAAATCCAGGCCATGGGTTCGCGACAGCACGAACACAAAGGCGCATGCTGCGCACAGCAAGAGAACGTGTTTCGCCACGTCGGCACCGGTGACCGAGAGGAACGTGYGGGAAATCGCGCGCATGATTGCCGTCAATGCCACCTCCAGGTTTTCAAATCCAATGAACCAATAGCGTCATCGGCAACTGTCAGTCGGTCCGCGAAGCGAAGGCCAAGGCAGGGCCGCCTCGTTCGGTTGACGCTCGCTCAATGAGGATGGCGCCGATCACGTGAACGACACCGAAGCCCAGAAGAATGAGGATCATCAGGCGCGTCCCGCCGCGCCGCGCGTTTCCGTCACGCGATATTGGAGATTCGGCCCGCATTGCAGACCCGGCACGAATGTCATTTTTCACGGCTTTTCCTTTTTTGCGCTTTCGCAGGCTTGCGTAGCGACCGCGCGGACCCTTGGTC
>NZ_JBFULT010000537.1:0-5230 GCF_054049755.1 Bradyrhizobium sp. P5_C11_2 | reverse complement strand
CCGCTCCTCCGCGGCGAGCGCGGAGGCCCGCGCCAAGGTGACGAACTACCTCAACACGTTGATGGAAGCCGGCGAGAAGGACACCCACCGGTTGACGGTCTGCGGCCTGACCTATCTGCGCCAGCTCGACGGCAGCGTGGACCCGGTGAAGGCGGGGTATACGGGGTTGTAGCGGGGAGGCCGGCCACCACCGGCGGGCGCTCGCACAAATAGGTCCAAAGCGGGCCTTTCAGAGATCATCGGAGCGGGGCGGTCCATGGAGCGTCCTCGCCTAATCCTCCAATCCCCACCATATCTGGCATAAATCCTGTCCCGGACCCGCAAATGCTTGGCCGGGGGCGGGCGATGTGGTAGATCGCGCTCGCAGCTTCCGATCACCACACCAGACCCGCCCGCAGCCCGCCAAAAGGTTGCGGCGGTGGAGATATTCGCAAGATGACCTTCGCCAAAACYGCCTCCGCGCCCGATTCGTTTTTCACCGCCTCGCTCGACCAGGCCGACCCGGAAATCGCCGCCGCCATCAAGGGCGAGCTCGGCCGGCAGCGCCATGAGGTCGAGCTGATCGCCTCCGAGAACATCGTCAGCCGTGCCGTGCTGGAAGCGCAGGGTTCGGTGATGACCAACAAATATGCGGAAGGTTATCCGGGCGCGCGCTACTACGGCGGTTGTGAATGGGTCGACGTCGCCGAGAACCTCGCGATCGATCGCGCGAAAAAACTGTTCGGCGCGAACTTCGCCAACGTGCAGCCGAACTCCGGCAGCCAGATGAACCAGGCGGTGTTCTTGGCGCTGCTCCAGCCCGGCGACACCTTCATGGGTCTCGACCTCGCCGCCGGCGGCCATCTCACCCACGGTTCGCCCGTCAACATGAGCGGCAAGTGGTTCAAGGCCGCGCACTACACCGTGCGCCGCGAGGACCAGATCATCGACATGGATGCGGTGGCCAAGCAGGCCGAGCAGGTCAAGCCGAAGCTGATCATCGCCGGCGGCTCGGCCTATTCGCGCGCCTGGGACTTCAAGCGCTTCCGCGAGATCGCCGATAGCGTCGGCGCTTATCTCCTGGTCGACATGGCGCATTTCGCCGGCCTCGTCGCCGGCGGCGTGCATGCCTCGCCCGTGCCCTATGCCCACGTCACCACGACCACGACCCACAAATCGCTGCGCGGCCCGCGCGGCGGGTTGATGCTGTGGAATGACGAGACGCTAACCAAGAAGCTCAACTCGGCGATCTTCCCGGGCCTTCAGGGCGGCCCGCTGATGCATGTGATCGCGGCGAAGGCGGTCGCCTTCGGCGAGGCGCTGCGGCCGGACTTCAAGGTCTACGCGAAAAACGTCGTCGAGAACGCCAAGGCGCTGGCCGAGACGCTGAAGAGCCACGGCTTCGATATCGTCTCCGGCGGCACCGACAACCATCTGATGTTGGTCGACCTCAGGCCGAAGGGCCTGAAGGGCAACGCCTCGGAGAAGGCGCTGGTGCGCGCGGCCATCACCTGCAACAAGAACGGCATTCCCTTCGACCCCGAAACGCCCTTCGTCACCTCGGGCCTGCGTCTGGGCACCCCGGCTGCGACCACGCGCGGCTTCGGCGTCGCTGAATTCCAGCAGGTCGGCGGCCTGATCGCCGAGGTCCTGAACGCGATCGCGCAGTCCTCCGACGGCAAGGCGCCGCTGGTGGAAGCCGCGATCAAGGAACGGGTCAAGGCGCTCACCGATCGGTTCCCGATCTACCAGTAAGGCTGGGCTAAACGGATGCGCTGCCCGAACTGCAACAGTCTCGATACGCAGGTAAAGGACTCGCGTCCGACCGAGGACTCTTCCGTGATCCGCAGGCGGCGCGTGTGCGTCGCCTGCAATTTCCGCTTCACCACCTTCGAGCGCGTGCAGCTGCGCGAGCTCACCGTGATCAAGCGCAACGGCCGCCGCGTGCCGTTCGACCGCGACAAGCTGATGCGCTCAGTGTCGATCAGTCTGCGCAAGCGGCAGGTCGAGCCGGAGCGGGTGGAGAAAATGGTATCCACCATTGTGCGCGAGCTCGAGACCGGGGGCGAGGCCGAAATCTCCTCCGAGGTGATCGGCGAGACCGTGATGGAGCATCTGCGCACGCTCGACGACGTCGCCTATGTGCGCTTTGCCTCGGTCTACCGCAATTTCCGCGAGGCCAAGGATTTCGCCGACGTGCTCGGCGAGCTCTCCGGTGAGGAGGAAGCGCGGCTCGCCGCGATCCGCAAATGATCTTCCGCATCCTGGAAGATCAGTTCGCGCAGAAGGCCCGCGAGTCCAAGGACGCCGATCGCCGCTTCATGCAGCTTGCACTGGCGCTCGGCCGGCGCGGGCAGGGCCGCACCTGGCCCAATCCGGCCGTCGGGGCCGTCATCGTCAAGGACGGGGTGATCCTCGGCCGCGGCTGGACGCAAGAAGGTGGTCGTCCGCATGCGGAGCCTGAGGCGCTGCGGCGGGCCGGCGAGGCGGCACGCGGGGCCACGCTCTACGTCACACTGGAGCCGTGCTCGCATTTCGGCAAGTCGCCGCCCTGTGCGGACGCGGTGATCGCGGCCGGCATCAAGCGCGTGGTCGCGGCAATCGAGGACCCTAATCCGGACGTCGCGGGTCAGGGCCATGCACGGCTGCGTGCCGCGGGCATCACGGTGGATGTGGGCCTGTGCGCGGCGGAGGCCGCGTTCGACCACGCCGGCCATTTCCGCCGCATTCGTGACAGGCGTCCGCATGTGATCCTGAAGCTCGCGGTCTCGCCCGACGGCAAGATCGGCGCGGCCGGCGCCAAGCCGGTCGCCATCACGGGCGAAGCCGCGCGCAATCGCGTGCATCTGTTGCGCGCCCAGAGCGACGCCATCCTGGTCGGCATCGGCACGGTGCTGGCGGACGATCCGCTTCTCACCTGCCGCCTGCCGGGCATGGCGGCGCGCTCGCCGGTGCGCGTGGTGCTCGATCAGAGCCTTCGTATTCCGGCATCGAGCAAGCTCGTCCGCTCCGCGCGCGAGACGCCGCTCTGGGTGGTCGGCTCGGAGCTTGCGGAAGCCGCGGCCGCGACACGGCTTGGCGCTGCCGGTACGCAGGTCATCCGGGTGCCGCCGGGCAGCGCATCCGGGCTCGATCTTTCGGCTGCGCTGCATGCGCTGGCCGGGAAGGGCATCACGCGGCTGATGGTCGAAGGCGGCAGCCGCGTTGCGGCATCGTTCGTGGCGGGCGACCTGGTCGACGAGATCTGGCTGTTCCGCGGTGCGGACGCTGTCGGCGCCGATGGCGTGGATGCGCTCGATGCATTGCCCCTGTCGAAAATCACGCAGTCGCAGGCCTTCAAGGTTCATGCTAGCGAAACATTCGACAAGGATACTCTCACCATCTACGAGCGCGCCTAATGTTCACCGGCATTGTCACCGATATCGGCGAGATCGTCAGCCTGAAGCCTGTGGCGCAGGGGCAGCTGCATCGCCTGCGCATCGCCTGCCGCTATGATCAGACCACCATTGCCGACGGCGCATCGATCGCCTGCAACGGCGTCTGCCTGACCGTCGTGGCCTCCGGCGTCGAGGGCGGCAAAGACTCTTCTAAAAGGACTTGGTTCGATGTCGATGCCGCGGCCGAGACGCTGGCGCTGACCACGGCAAAGCGCTGGCAGGGCGGCACCAGGCTCAATCTCGAGCGCGCGCTGAAGATCGGCGACGAGCTCGGCGGCCACATCGTCGCCGGCCATGCCGACGGAATCGCGACCATCGTCAGTCGCGAGGACCTGCCGGACATGGCGCGGTTCGCGTTCAGCACGACGCGGGAGCTGGCGCGGTTCATCGCCACCAAGGGCTCGATCACGCTCGACGGCGTGTCGCTGACGGTCAATACGGTTGCGGACGTGACCTTTTCGGTGCTGATCATCCCGCATACCCTGAGCGTGACCACGCTGAGCGGCTGGAAGGCGGGCGACGAGGTCAATATCGAGGTCGACCTGATGGCCCGCTACGCGGCGCGGCTGACGGAGATGAAGTGACCGGCGCAGCCGGTCATTCCGGGATGGTCCGAAGGACCAGACCCGGAATCTCGAGATTCCGGGGTCGATGCTTCGCATCACCCCGGAATGACAGTTTAAAACTTGGCTTACCGATTGGCGGCGACTACATAACGCCGACCTCTGTGAAACGGATTTGATGATGGCAGACGCGCGGCGCGCACCCCTGAAGGACCAGACCGACATTTCCGGCGCGCGCGCGCTGATTGTCGAGGCACGGTTCTATGATGACCTCCAGGACGCCCTGCTGGAAGGCGCCGTGGCCGAGCTGAAGGCGGCCGGCCTGACGCACGACGTCATCACGGTTCCCGGCGCGCTGGAGATCCCGGCGGCGGTCGCCATCGCGGTCGATGCCGCGGCGGCCAACGGCAAGCCGTATGACGCGGCGATCGCGCTCGGCTGCGTGATCCGCGGCGATACCATCCATTTCGAGATCGTCTCGCAGGAATCCTCGCGCGCGCTGATGGACCTCGCGGTGGCGCGCAAGCTGCCGCTCGGCAACGGCATCCTCACCGTCAACACCGAGGCGCAGGCCTGGGCGCGGGCGCGCGCCAGCGAGCTCAACAAGGGCGGCGACGCCGCGCGCGCGGCGATTGCCATGCTGCGCATCAAGCGCCGTCTGGCGCAGGCTTGATCATGGTCGACAACAGCAAAAAGCCGCCGGCTGGCACAGAGAAGAAAGCGAACCGGCGCGGTGCGGCGCGGCTCGCGGCCGTCCAGGCGCTGTATCAGATGGACATCGCCGGCGCCGGCATCAACGACATCTTTGCCGAGTTCGAGAGCCACTGGCTTGGTAACGAGGTCGAGGGCGACACTTATCTTCCGGCGGAAGCGGCCTTCTTCCGCGACGTCGTCTCGGGCGTCGTGCGCGACCAGAAGAAGCTCGATCCCCTGATCGACGAGGCGCTGTCGAAAGGATGGCCGCTGAAGCGCATCGAGGCGATTTTGCGCGCGGTGCTGCGGGCAGGGGCCTACGAACTGGAACACCGCAAGGACGTGCCGGGCCGCGTCGTCGTGTCCGAATATGTCGACGTCGCCAACGCCTTCGTCGACCGCGAGGAGACCGGCATGGTGAATGCGGTGCTCGACCAGATCGGCCGCCAGTTTCGCGGCGACGAATTCGGGCGGGGGTAGTTATCCGCGAGGGCGGTGAAGTGACGCGATACGGCTGCCGCATTCTCTGTCGTCATCACCCGCGAAAGCGGGTGATCC
>NZ_JBFULT010000536.1:0-5237 GCF_054049755.1 Bradyrhizobium sp. P5_C11_2 | reverse complement strand
CCCCTGCGGCGTGGCGGCATTGGAGACCTTCGCGGCTGGCTTGGCGCAGGACGGGCCGGCGGTTCGGGCGGCGCTGACGACGCCCTGGAGCAACGCGCAGGCTGAAGGGCAGATCAGTCGGCTGAAGATGCTCAAGCGTACCATGTACGGCCGCGCCAGCTTCGCACTCCGCCGCCGCCGCGTGCTCCTCGCTGCCTGATCCACGCAAAGTGCGGAAGAACCGCGAAGCCGAGGGAGGATCAGGAGCGAAGGTGCATCTAGCCGTGGACACGCCCGGCCATGTCGTGGCGCTGCACGTGACGCCCGCCAGTACCGACGACCGGGCCGAGGTCGGCCGTCTGGCCGCCGAAGTTCAGGCGGAGACGAGCGACAGCGTCGAGCTGGCCTTTGTCGACCAAGGCTATTCCGGCCCCAAACCCGCAGATGCCGCGCGTGCCTACGGCATCGACTTGGAGGTGGTGAAGGCGCCGCAGGCCAAGCGCGGTTTCGTCCTGCTGCCGCACCAGTGGGTGGTGGAGCGCTCCTTCGCTTGGGCGACCCGCTGTCGGCGGCTGGTCAAGGATTATGAGCGCTACGCCAGTACGTTGGCTGGTCTGCACATGGTCGCCTTCGTCTGCCTCATGCTCAAGCAGGCCGAAAAGCTTATGAAAAGTGCATAACAGTCTCTAGGCAGCGCTCGTACACCAGAAATGGACCGGCGATCTCCCCGACAACAGACTCGGCGACCTTCCGAGTCATCAACGGTAGTGACTTGTCGGTGTGCCCTTCGCGGGTCAGCTGCATTCAATAGCGAGTCTGAGATTTAGCGGCAGCCTATCCGCCCAGTATAAATTATCCGTCACGTGTCCCAGCTTCCCATTCCTAGTGTGGGGCCGCCGGCGCACTCCCGCCAAGCTTATCTCTCCAGGCGAGTGTATTTCACCGCGTCCACTTGACATACATCAATATAAAACGCTTACTACACAAGTGATTCACCGTCGGCCTGACACCGATCACAGACGTGGCGAAGCGACCTGCCGGTCCACGCTGAGCGTGGGTTCACGCGTGTTAGAGCTCGACGTCCTGATTTGACCGGCGTTGGATAAGAAAGCTAATTGCAGAGAACTCCAGCGAAGGGAGCAACCGATGTTGAAGCCACCGAGCCTGCTGCTCCTAGCACTTCTCACCGCTACATCTGCAAAAGCCGCGGAGGTGCCGCGCTTCAACATCAAGGCAATCTGCGGCGACGCGCCATCGCTCGGTCAAAGCTCCCAGGCAACCGTTCAGGGCTGCATGCATGACGAGACACTGGCCCGCTCACAGCTTGAGCAGCAATGGTCCGGCTTCAAAGCACAGCATCGTGAAAACTGCATTCGTGAAGTTAGCATCGGCGGGCCACCCAGTTATGTGGCCTTGCTGACATGCCTGCAAATGTAAATAGATTTTCGCGATTCGATACTTTAGGCAAATTTCAGAAGCATCACACGGAATCAAAGGCGAATAGCGCCAGCGCTGAGCGCAAGGGATCTGTCCATAACGGACGGGAGTGCAAAATGGCTGGCGCTTCGGCGACTGCATCTAACATGCCTACCCCTACGAAAATGCCGGATGTCCGCCGTGGTATGTGCTGGATACCTGGTGGAACGTTCCGGATGGGATCGGACAAGCACTATTCCGAGGAGGCGCCGGCCCACCGGGTGACCGTGGACGGCTTCTGGATCGACAAGACCCCTGTCACTAACGGCGGTTTCAAAGACTTCGTCCGCGCGACCGGTTACCGGACCGTCGCCGAGAGCCCCCCAGATCCCAAGGACTATCCGGGCGCACAGTCAAACGTGCTCTACGCCGGCTCGCTCACCTTCTTACCGCCACGAGAGCCTGGCGACATGCGCGACTGGACTCGGTGGTGGGCTTTTCTGAGGGGTGCGGATTGGCGGCATCCCTACGGACCAGGCAGCTCGATCAAGGGCCTCGACGATCATCCCGTCGTGCACGTCGCGTTACGCGACGTCGAGGCCTACGCTGCGTGGGCCGGTAAGGAACTTCCAACCGAGGCTGAGTGGGAGTTTGCGGCCCGCGGTGGTCTAGACGGCGCGGAGTACGCCTGGGGTGATGAGTTTAAACCCGCAGGACGCCAGATGGCCAACACGTGGCAGGGCGACTTCCCGCACCTCAATACCGCCACCGGAGCCGACAAGCGCACGACGCCGGTCGGCTCGTTCCCCCCGAACGGCTACGGGCTCTTCGATATGATTGGCAACGTCTGGGAGTGGACGTCCGATTGGTACAGACCGACCCATCCGGTCGATGCCTCGAAGCCCTGTTGCGTTCCTCGAAACCCGCATGGCGGGCGCGAGGAGGACAGCTTCGACCCGCGCAATCCGCAGGTACTGATCCCCTGCAAGGTCGTGAAAGGCGGCTCGCACCTATGCGCGCCGAACTACTGCCGCCGCTATCGCCCGGCGGCCCGGCACGCGCAGCCAGTCGATACTTCCATGAGCCACGTCGGCTTCAGGTGCATCCTGAAAGAGAAGGATCGGTCATGACTCACGATGACGCGCACCAAACGGATCAAACGAGCTCCGAGCCGGGAAACGCGCTCAGCCGTCGGAACATGCTCCTCGCCGGCACTTCGCTATTGACGACCGTCGGACTGATATCGAGAGCTCCGATGGCGGCAGCGCAGGCTCAGCAGCAGCCGACGCCGGCGGGGCAGAAGCCGAACATCATCGTCATCATGGGCGACGACATCGGCATCTGGAACATCGGAGCCTACCATCGTGGCATGATGGCAGGACGGACGCCCCACCTCGACCGGCTGGCTTCCGAGGGTATGCTGTTCACTGACTACTACGCCGAGGCAAGCTGCACGGCCGGGCGCGCAGCATTCATCACCGGCGAGCTGCCGATCCGCACCGGCATGACAACGGTTGGCCAAGCTGGCGCCCCCATCGGATTGCCCGCCCAGGCTGTAACCATCGCCACCGTGCTGAAAGGGATGGGCTACGCCACAGGGCAGTTCGGCAAGAATCACTTAGGGGACAAGAACGAGTTTCTGCCCACGGTGCATGGCTTCGACGAGTTCTTCGGCTACCTCTACCATCTCGATGCGATGGAGGATCCTGCCCACCCCGGCTACCCGCAGGAGCTACTGGGTCAGGTCGGCCCGCGCAACATGATCCATTCCTGGGCGACGAGCGTGGCTGATCCCACCGACGATCCGCGCTGGGGCGTCGTCGGCAAGCAGAGAATCGAGGACGCGGGACCGCTCTATCCTAAACGGATGGAGACGGTGGACGATGAGATCCGTGACCTGGCACTCGGCTTCATCGACAAGGCCAAAGCTGACGGCAAGCCATTCTTCGTGTGGCTCAATCCCACCCGAATGCACGTCACCACCCACCTGTCACCGAAGTATCAAGCTCTGCGCAACTCCCAGAACGGCTGGACCATCCATGAGGCCGGGATGGCGCAACTCGACGACGTCGTCGGGTCGGTGATGAAGAAGCTGACGGACTTAGGAGCGGACGATGACACTATCGTCGTCTTCACTACCGACAACGGCACGGAGGTTTTTACTTGGCCGGATGGCGGCCAAACTCCATTCGCCCAATCGAAGGGCACGGTCATGGAGGGTGGCTTCCGTGCCCCGGCGATGATTCGTTGGCCTGGCAAAGTGCCCGCCGGCAAGGTCGAGAACGGCGTCATTTCCGGCCTCGACTGGTTCCCAACGCTGGTCGCCGCAGCGGGCAACGCCGATATCGGCGAGGAACTGAAGAGGGGCAAAAAAATCGGCGACGCGAGCTATAAGGTGCACCTCGACAGCTACAATCAGATGGACCTGATCACCGGCAAGGGCTCGTCGAGGCGCAATGAGATCTGGTATTTCGGCGAGAGCGAACTCGGAGCCGTGCGGATTGGTGATTACAAATACCGTTTCATCGATCAACCTGCCGGGTGGCTTGGAGACAAGACCAAACCAGATGTTCCTTACATCACTAACCTTCGGCTCGACCCTTTTGAGCGCACGGGCTGGCCCGACAATGGGACCAAGAACGGCACACAGAATTACATGAACTGGTTTCTCTACGAATTTTGGCGGTTCACCTTCGTCCAACAGGAGGTGGAGAAGCTTGCGATGACGGCCATCGAGTTCCCGCCGATGCAGAAGGGCGCGAGCTTCAACCTCGAAGCAGTGAAGGCGAAGATCCAGGCCGCCCGGGCAGCGATGGCGAAATGAGCAGGACCAGCGGGGCGCGGTGAGCAGGGTCGCCAGATCGGGGGGTGAGGTGCACAAAATAACCCGGCAATATTAGATTGCTCTATTGGCGCTCTGGACTTGCCTCGAGAGAGTGGAGAGCTCTTTTCCTGAAGGAGGGGGTTTCCGATGGCAGACCGGAAGCAGACCTTTACCCCTGAGTTTCGCGCTGAGGCGGTGCGATGAGCGCAGACGAGCGGGCGGTCCCGCCGGGAGGTAGCCCCCGATCTCGGCGTCGGGCTCTCGACGCTGCGTAACTGGATCGACGGTCGGCGTGAGCGGGAGATGGACCGCCCGCCGGCCGATCGGCAGGAGGACATGGCCGCCGAGCTCAAGCGCCTGCGGCGCGAGAACGAGGTGCTGCGTCAGGAACGGGAGATCCTGAAGCGGGCCACAGCTTTTTTCGCCAAGCAGGGAAGTCGATGAGGTTCCGCCTCATCGACGCGGCGAGGAAGGACTTCCCGGTCGCGCGCCTGTGCAAGGTCCTCGACGTCAGTCCGAGCGGCTATTTCGCCTGGAAGAACCGCCCGGCCTCGACGCGCCAGCGCGAGGATCTCGTGCTGCTTGCCCACGTCCGCTCCGCCTTCACGCTCTCGCACGAGACGTATGGCAGCCCGCCCATGACCCACGAGCTGCGCGAGCAGGGTTGGGCGGCACGTCGGCGGCGCGTGGCCCAGCTGATGCGGGAGAACGGGCTCAAGGCCCGCCAGCCGCGCCGCTTCCGGCGCACCACGGACAGCGGCCCTGCCGTTCCAGTGGCGCCCAACCACCTCGACCAGGACTTCACGGCGGCGGGGCCGGATCGGAAGTGGGGCGCGGACATCTCCTACGTCTGGACGCGGGAGGGCTGGCTGTACCGGGCTGGCTGTACCGGGCGGTGGTCCTCGATCTGTACTCCCGACGGGTCGTGGGCTGGGCGGTGGGCGATCGCCTTCACAAGGAACTTGCACCGGCTGCGTTGCGACGTGCCCTTGTCGTTGTCGTCCGACAAACCGGACCA
>NZ_JBFULT010000535.1:0-5249 GCF_054049755.1 Bradyrhizobium sp. P5_C11_2 | reverse complement strand
AGCCGGTAGCGTACCAAGGCGTTGACGCAGGGGTGACGTCGGGAGCCGATTGGACTTCCATGTCGGACAGGTCGGCGACTGACGGAACCGCTGCGGCGCTCGACCGGTTGGAAGGCGGCAGGGGGCAAAGCCGAGGCCGCCTCGGTGCCGAAAACAAGCAAGGAGAAGTGAGATGATCCGCAAGGCGAAAGCAGTATGGAAGGGCACCGGCCGCGATGGCAGCGGCCACCTGTCGAGCGAATCCGGCGTGCTCGCCGAGACGCCCTATTCGTTCAAGACCCGCTTCGAGAACGAGAAGGGGACGAATCCCGAGGAGTTGATCGCGGCGGCTCACGCCGGCTGCTTCACCATGGCGCTGGCCTTCGGCCTTCAACTCGCCGGCTTCACGCCGACCGAGCTCTCGACGGAAGCAGCGGTCAGCCTCGAGCCCGAAGGCAAGGGGTTCAAGATCAGCAAGTCGGCGCTCACCCTGCGCGCCAAGGTGCCGAACCTCGACGATGCCGGTTTCGCCCGCATCGCCGGTGAGGCCGAGAAGAACTGTCCGGTCTCGAAGGTGCTCAACGCCGAGATCACGCTCGACGCCAAATTGATCTGACTGCGAGCTTGCAACATCCTGCCCATCCGGTTCTGGTCGGGGACGCTGAAATTGTTGAGGCTTCGGCGTCATCCCGAGAGGAACCGGATGGTCATCCGTAAAAAAGACCGGCTTACGCCGCACCGCGGAACGCGTATGGTGCGACAGGTGCTGAACGGACGGACCGGTCAATTGGGAGCTGATACATGACGACAGAGCGCGCAGTTTTGGCCGGCGGTTGCTTCTGGGGCATGCAGGATCTGATCCGCAGGCAGCCCGGCGTGATCTCGACCCGCGTCGGCTACACAGGCGGCGAGGTGAAGAACGCCACCTATCGCAATCATGACGGGCACGCCGAAGCGATCGAGATCATGTTCGATCCGGCGAAGACGGATTACCGGACGATGCTGGAGTTCTTCTTCCAGATCCACGATCCCACCACGCTCAACCGCCAGGGCAACGATCGGGGGACGAGCTATCGTTCGGCGATCTTCACCACGACGGACCAGCAGAAGCGGATCGCCGAAGATACGATTGCCGACGTCGAGGCATCGCATCTGTGGCCCGGCAAAGTGGTCACCGAGGTAACCCCCGCCGGCGACTTCTGGGAAGCCGAGCCCGAGCATCAGGATTATCTCGAGCGCTATCCCGACGGTTACACCTGCCACTTCATCCGGCCCGACTGGAAGCTGCCGCGGCGCGCGGCGGTGGCAGGAGGCTAGATCGCGTCGTTGCGCGATCGGTGCTCCATCAGGTTCGCAATTGCGCGATCAGATCGCGCGCGATGCGCATGTCGGCGATGTCTGCGCCCTCGGCAAACGCTCCGCAGACATTGTCGAGAACCGCGAGAGCTTCCCCGCTTTGGCCCGCGCCGATCCTGAACCGCGCAAGGCTGATCGCGCATCGAAGCTCCCAGAAGCGCGCGCCCTGCTGGATCGCGACGTCCATGGCCTCGCGAAACCGCGCCTCGGCGTCCCTCGCATGCCGCGCGCTCTTCAGCATCAATTCTCCCTTGATGCGGATCAGCTCCGGCAGATACCAGCGCTCCTGCCGGTCGTTGCAACGCGCCAATGCGTCCTCGATCACGTCAAGGCCGCGATCGACCTGACCGGCCTCTCCGAAACACGCCGCAAGTTCGCCAAGGAGGGGAAGAAAGCGTGGCAGGAAGCGCGCATCGCCGGCGCGATTGAGCTCTTCACTCAGCAGCGGCAGGCCCGTCGCGACGTCACCGCGCTTCGCAGTCACGGCGGCGTTGAAGGCGCGCGCCCACAGGCCCCACAGCCGGATGGCGTGGCGTTCGGCGTGCTCGAGCAGCGCCGTGCCGTGGCGTTCGGCGGCATCGAAATCGCCGGCCCAGAAAGCGATCGGGCAGGCGGCCTGTCCCAGCACGCTGCAGAAGGTCAGCGCGTGGCCGTCGGCGCGGCCTTCCTCGATGTTTCTGGCGGCGAGCGCCTGCGCCTGGTCGGCCAGGCCTTGAAGCCATAGGATGCGGGCCCGGAAATATTGCGTCGATATCCTGAGATCGAGCGGGAAGACCTTGGGCTTCTCCACGAACACATGCAGCGATGCGTTGATCCGGTCGATATGCAGCCGCGCCCCGGTCTGGTCTCCGAGATAATGCAGAGCCACCGCCATCAGCCGGTCCGCCAGCATGAGATCTGTCTTGTCGGGCGAGTTCGCTGCTGCGTCCGTGAAGCGATCGGCAAGCGCGCGGGCCTTGCCGAATTGTCCGTTGTTGAACTGGTCGATGCACAATCCCCAGAGCGCCCGCAGCCGGAAATCCTTGTCGTCGAGCCTGTCGGCCAATTCGAGGGTCGTCTCGAGGATCGGACGGGCGTCGCGCGCGCGGCCCTCGCCATACATCAGCGACCAGCCGAGCGCCGACAGCAGCTGCATGCGGATATGGTCGTCGCCGCCGGTGTCGCCGAGCGCTGCGAGAGCCGTCTTTGTGCGCTCGCGGCATTCGGCGAACAAGGAAAGGCGCACCCACAGCGTGACCGCGGCCGCCGTCAGTGCGATACCCAGCGCAGCGTCGCCGTCGGGTGCAAAGGCCCAGTCCAGTGCCGCGCGCACATTGTCCAGCACCGCGCCATGAGTGTTCAGCCATTCGGGCAGAGGAGTTGACGTGTCGGACTCCGCGCGCTCGAGCAAGTCGCTAAAATGCTCGGCATGGCGCCGCGCGAACTGCCTTGTTTCGCCGAGTTCGTTCAGCTTCCCGTGTGCATAGGTCCGTGTGGTGTCGAGCAGGCGATAGCGCAATGCCCGCGAGCCGGACGGGGCGATCAGCGATTTGGTGACCAGGCTGTCGATCGCTTCGAGCGTTTCCGATGCGCTGAGGCCGTCGCCCGACGCGACCACGGCAGCCGCCTCCGGTGCAAAGGATCCGACGAAAACCGACAGTCGTCGCAAGGTGGCGCTCTCGGCCGCAGGCAGGAGGTCGTAGCTCCAGTCGAGCGCAGCACTCAGCGTCTGGTGTCGCGGAACAGCCGTGCGCCGCCCTCGCCATTGCAGCGAAAAGCGACTGTCGAGCAGCGATGCCGTGCCTGCGATGCCGTACGCATTGACGCGACCCGCCGCAAGCTCGATGGCAAGCGCAATGCCGTCGAGGCGCCGGCAGATATTCGCGACGAGGGGCGCCTCTTCGGGGCTGAGCTGGAACGGACCCGAGTTCTGCGCAATGCGCTCGATGAAGAGTTGGGCCGCAGGGTAGGCGAGGACCTCGGCGACGTTCAGGCCGTCGCGCTCCGGCGGACAATCCAGCGGGAACAGCCGGAAGATCCGCTCCCCTTCGCTCCGGAACGACTCGCGGCTGGTTGCGAGAACGTGAAGCTGCGGCGCATCGCGAACGATGCGCTCGACCAGCGGCGCCAACGTATCCAGCACATGTTCGCAACCGTCGAAGATCAGCAGGACCGGGCTCGCGCTCAGGAATGCCAGCAGGCCCGGCATCGGATCCTCCGAGCTGATGGTCAGTCCGAGCGCGGAGGCAATGGTGGTTGCAACGAGATTGGCATCCCTCAGCGGACCGAAATCGACGAAGAAAACGCCTCCGCCGAAGTCCGCCGACCGGCGATGCCCGACGGTCACCGCGACCGCGGTCTTGCCGATGCCGCCGGGGCCGACCACGGTCATGAAGCGATGCAGCGAAAGTCCGTTCGAGATCTTCTCGACGACATCCTCTCGCCCGACCATCTTGGCGAGCGGTGCCGGGAGGGAGCGCGGAGGCGCGACTTCGGCGGCGGGCGGGACCACCGATGGGGGCGCCTGAGCGAGGGAGGCGACGAAGCAATAGCCGCGTCCCGGCACGTTGACGACGTAACGGGCGGATTTGCCGGTATCGCCCAGCGCCTTGCGCAACGCCGCGATGTGAAAGCGCAGACTGCCCTCGTCGACATTGACGTTGGCCCAGATGCGCTTGACCAGCACTCTCTTGTCGACGACTTCACCGGGGCGCTCGGCGAGGAAGATGAGGATATCGAGCGCGCGGCCGCCGAGATGAAGCGGCACGCCGTCTTTCTCCAGGAGCCGGGACCTTGGAAACAGCCGAAACGGCCCAAATGAAATGGCCGAGGCTTCGTCAGTACGATCTGGCACGCGCCATTGCCCCCTCGACGGGAGTCGAAAATTGTTGCTTCGGTCTAGCAGATCGAGGCGTTGAGTAAACTGGCCGAAAGCACAGTGGGGTACGGCCGAGTTCCGGCCAGGCCGCCTGATGCGCCGTATCGGCCATGCGGAAATATCGCTTTGAAACGAGGAACTTAGGTCAGTCTCCTCAAGTCGGCGGGACAGGTTGGATCGCTTGGCGCGGGTCTGCCGTGACGATGCGCGCCGAGAGCGCGACGAGAGCCATCAGCGCGGCCAGAAGCCAGAACGCCGTCGGCAGCCCGCCAATGCGGGCGATGAATCCGACGCCGGCGGGACCGATGAGAATGCCTGCATAGCCGGCGGTCGTGATGGCCGCGACGGCGAGGCCCGTGGGCATCGCCTTCTGTGTGGCCGCCCGGCGGAACAGCACCGGCACGAGGTTCGATGCACCCAGGCCGATGAGGAGGAAGCCAGTCATGGCGGCCGCCGCGACGGGGGCGGTGAGCAGGACCGCGAAGCCGGCGATCGCAAGCAGGCTGCCCCAGAACAATGTCGTACGATCCCCGATGCGGGCCACGACGGCGTCGCCGCCGAGCCGCCCAACGGTCATCGCGATCGAGAACACGATGTAACCGGCCCCGCCTTGCGCCTCGGAGACGAGGCCGGCGCCGATGACGAGCAGTGCGCCCCAATCCAGCATCGCGCCTTCGACGAGAAAAGTGATCGCGCCGAGCAGCGCGAGCAGAAGCACCGATCCATGCGGCAGCACGAACAGCGGTCCTTCCTGCGCCTGCGCCGAACGAAGCAGGCGCGGCCAGGCTATCAGCATGGCGATCAGCATCAGGACGGAGCAGATCAGCGTGCAGGCGAGCGCGCCGAGTTGCAGCGAGAGCAATAATGTCATCAGGGCTGATCCRGCGAAGCCGCCGATGCTGAACAGCGCGTGGAAGCCGGACATCAGCGGACGTGCCGCAGCCCGCTCCACTTCGACCGCGTGGATGTTCATGGCGACGTCGATGGAGCCGAGCGCGGCGCCGAATGCGAACAGCACCAGCGCGAGCGTTGCGGGCGCGCTCGCGATCGCCAGAAA
>NZ_JBFULT010000534.1:0-5262 GCF_054049755.1 Bradyrhizobium sp. P5_C11_2 | reverse complement strand
CTGCTGCCCTGGGCGACGGTCGAGGAAAACGTCGAATTCCCGCTGCTGCACGCCCAGCTCTCGGCGGCGCAGCGCCGCGCGCTGGTCGAGGATGCGCTGCGCCGCACCGGCCTGACTGATTTTCGCAAGACCTATCCAAAGCAGCTCTCCGGCGGCATGCGCCAGCGCGTCGGCATTTCGCGGGCGCTGGCGGTGCGCCCTGCCATCCTGCTGATGGACGAGCCGCTGTCGGCGCTGGATTCCCAGACCCGCGAGCTCTTGATGGAGGACTTCGTCCGCCTGCTCGCCGATGGCGGCATGGGCGCGGTCTACGTCACCCACAATCTCGAAGAGGCGGCGCGGCTCGCCGACCGCATCGTGGTGCTGTCGCGGCGTCCGGGGCGGATTCGCGAGGTGGTGAGCGTGCCGATGACGCGCACCGAGCGCGGCGAGATCGCCGCGCGTGAAAAGCTGCTGGCGCTTCAGAACCAGATCTGGTCGCTGATCCGCAACGAGGCGATCGATGCCGAGCGCGAGGTGCAGCATGCTTGATCGCGCGCCTGCGACGGAAACACCTGTCAAGAGCGTCAAGAGCGAGGCGACCCGTCGCGTCCGCTTCCGCGGCGCGGGCTTCGTGCCGGCATCGAGCCGCTTCGGCGGCTGGATCGCGCTCGCGCTCGTCATCGCGATCTGGCAGGCGGCCGGGAGCGCTGGTCTCGTCAATCCGCTGTTCCTGCCGGCACCGTCGGCGATCGTGCGCGCGATCTACGAGCTCGCAATATCAGGCGCGCTCTGGCAGCACCTCTCGGCCTCGCTGCTGCGCATCGGCGTCGGCTGGCTGCTGGGCACGGCGGCCGGCATCGCCGTCGGCTTTGCCATCGGCCTTTCGCGGCTCGCGCGCAGCGTCGGCATCACCTTCATCTCGGCGCTGTTCCCGATCCCGAAGATCGCGCTGCTGCCGCTCTTGATCCTCTGGCTCGGCATCGGCGAAGAGCCGAAGATCGCGACCATTGCGTTAGGCGTGTTCTTCTCGACCGCGATCTCGGTCTATAGCGGCGTCGACGCGGTGCCGCGCAACCTGATCCGGATGGCGCAGAGTTTCAACGTGCCGTTCGCCACCATCGTGCGCAAGGTGATCTGGCCGGGCGCGCTGCCCGCGATCCTCGCCGGCTTCCGTATCACGGCGTCGGTGGCGCTGCTGCTCGTCGTCAGCGCCGAGATGATCGGCGCGCAATACGGCATCGGCGCCTTCGTGCTCCAGGCCGGCAATCTGATGCAGACGGATCAGCTGCTTGCGGGCGTGGTGATCCTGTCGGTGTTTGGATTGGCGGTGGGGAAGGTGATCAATCTGCTGGAGACGCGGCTGTTGCACTGGCGGTAGCCGTGACGGGGTGGGCAGGGGTGCGCCACAACTTCGGTGTCGTCCCGGCGAAGGCCGGAACCCATAACCACAGGGAGGGGTTTGGCGAAGACTCGTAGTTATTCTCTCGTCGGTACTGATGCCGTCCTTCCCCGATAGATCACGCGGTATGGGTCCCGGCCTTCGCCGGGACGACAGTGGAGCGGCACCCCACCTCACGCATTCCCGCGATCCTCGCGGAACAGGTCCAGCTTCTGCTGCACCGGCCGATCCGAGAAGCTGAACAGCACGGCGTCTTCATCCGCTTCGTGCGTGACCCATTGCCAGCTCGGCACCACGAACAGGTCGCGCGGGCCCCATTCGAAGGTCGCCTCGCCGACGCGCGTGCGGCCATGGCCTTCGATCGGACAGAACACGGTCGCGTCCGTCGAGCGGTAGCGTGCGGTCGTAAAGCCCTTGGGCAGCAGCTGGATGAAGGTACCGATGGTCGGCATCGCGAAATCGCCGGTCTCGGGGTTGCTGAATTTCAGCTTCAGGCCGTGGCAGGCGTCCCACTCCTGGCGCGTCCTGGCGTTTTCCAGCGCCTCGCGGGTGTAGGCATAGGGATAGCTGAAGATCGGCGAGGTCTTCGAACTCCGCTTCACGTCGACGGGCAGCAGATTGTGGCCGTAGCGCGCAAAGCTGTCGCCGGCCGGCTTTGTGATGGCCTGCTGGTCCTCGTTCGAACCTTCCGCAAAGGAGCAGTCGAAGAACTGCACCAGCGGGATGTCGAGGCCGTCGAGCCAGAACATCGGCTCGTCAGTCTCGTTGGAATGGTCGTGCCAGGTCATCGACGGCGTGATGATGAAATCGCCGGGCTCCATCGCGGTGCGCTCGCCATCCACCGCGGTGTGGGCGCCCTTGCCCTCGAGCACGAAGCGCAGCGCCGACTGGCTGTGGCGATGGGCGGGCGCGACGTCGCCGGGCACCACCATCTGCACGCCGGCATAAAGCGATGTCGTGATCTTGGACTGCCCGCGCAGGCCCGGGTTCTCCAGCACCAGCACGCGCCGCTCGGCCTCCTTGGCCGTGATCAGCTTGCCCGCTTCCGTCATGTAGTCGCGGATGACGTCGAATTTCCACAGATGCGGCCGGCAGGCGCTCCTCGGCTCCGGTGTGATCAGGTCGCCCATCACCGTCCACAGCGCGGTGAGATTTTCGCCGTCGATCTTCCGGTAGAACGCCTCACGTTCCGGCGTCTTGGTCACGGCTTCCATGGTGCGGCTCCCGCTCGTTTTGTTGATTGACAGTATACTTACTGTCTAGGTAGCGTCAATGCGACGGACGACGTACAAGGCAGTCATTCCGGGACGATGCGCAGCATCGGGCCCGGAATCTCGAGATTCCGGGTTCTCGCTTCGCGAGCCCCGGAATGACAAAAAAATATGAGGGAGGGTCCCGATGAAGCTGCACGGCTATTTCCGCTCCAGCGCCGCGTACCGGGTGCGGATCGCACTGAACCTGAAGGGCCTTGGCGCCGAGCACCTGCCGCATCATCTGCGCAAGGGCGAGCAATGCGCGCCGGCCTATCTCGCCATCAACCCGCAGGGGCTGGTGCCGGCACTGGAGAATGATGCGGGCRCGGTGCTGACGCAGTCGGTCGCCATCATCGAGTGGCTGGACGACATCCACCCGAACCCGCCGCTGCTGCCGAAGGACCCGCTGCGGCGCGCGAAGGTGAGGGCGTTCGCGCTGGCGATCGCCTGCGACACCCACCCGGTACAGAATTTGAAGGTGCTGGCGCGGTTGCGCGAGCTCGGCCTTGCAGAGGAGAAGGTCCAGGAATGGGCGGCCTGGGTCAACCGCGAGGGACTGGCGGCTTGCGAGACGCTGATCAAGGATGAGCCCGGGCCGTTCTGCTTTGGCGATGCGCCGACGCTCGCCGATCTCTG
The DNA here is from genome assembly GCF_054049755.1 of Bradyrhizobium sp. P5_C11_2. Lineage (NCBI taxonomy): Bacteria > Pseudomonadati > Pseudomonadota > Alphaproteobacteria > Hyphomicrobiales > Nitrobacteraceae > Bradyrhizobium > Bradyrhizobium sp. P5_C11_2. Next base: position 1,992 of record NZ_JBFULT010000534.1, on the reverse strand, counting down.
CCTCGTGCCGCAGCTCGCCAATGCCCGCCGTTTCGGCGTCGACGTGTCCGCCTATCCGCGTCTGCTCAAGGCCGAGGCCGCCGCCAAGGCGCTGGCGGCCTTTGCKAACGCCGCGCCGGAGAAGCAGCCCGATGCCGAGTAAGCCAGCCGCCCCGATCACGATAGACGCGGTCTATGCCGCGCCGGGCTATCTGTTCCGGCGCATGCAGCAGATCGCGGTCTCGATCTTCATGGAAGAGTGCAAGGCGTTCGATCTGACCCCGGTGCAATATGCGGCGCTGATCGCGATCCACGCCCATCCCGGCATCGATGCGACGCGGCTGTCGGCGGTGATCGCCTTCGACCGCTCCACGCTCGGCAGCGTGATCGAACGGCTGCAGGCCAAGGACTATATCGAGCGCAAGCCCGCGCCCGAGGACAAGCGGATCAAGCTGCTCTATCTGACCAAATCAGGCGCCGCGATCCTGCGCGAGATCATCCCCGCCGTCGAACGCGCCCAGACGCGCATGCTGGAGCCGCTCAAGCCCGCCGACCGCAAGATGTTGATGGGACTTTTGATGCAGCTCGTCGATCTCAACAACGAAGCGTCCCGGGTGCCGCTGCGCGCCGAAGATGCGCTGGAGCATCTGGGGAAGGCGGGGTGAGGGGGTGAGTGCGAGTTTGTCGCGATAGCGGAGCCTCATCCTCAGTGTCGTCCCGGCGAAGGCCGGGACCCATACGCCGTGCCGGCAGTTGTGGCACGAGATCGTCATTGCCAATCTTCGCCAAACCAGATTCGGTGGTTATGGGTCCCGGCCTTCGCCGGGACGACGGCGAGAGTGTGGTGACGCTGCCGCCTTTATCTCCGCTGTCATTCCCCGCGAAGGCGGGGAATCCAGTACGCCGCGGCTCCTCGGTTCTAGCCGCGCCGCCTCTGGAATACTGGATCGCCCGCCCCAGTGCGCAAGTGCGCACAAGGCGGGCGATGACAGCAAGCTTGGGAGGCCTCACATCCGCAACAACGCCTGCCGGTCGATCTTCCCCGTGCCCGTCTTCGGCAGTTCGTCGATGAAGATCACCTCGCGCGGATATTTGTAAGGTAGCAGCTTGCCCTTGACGTAGTCCTGCAGCCGCCGCGTCGCCTCGCTCTGGTCGACGGCCCGGCTGTTCATCACCACCACCGCCTTCAGCGTCATGCGCCGGTCCGGCAATTCGGCCGCGAACACCGCGCATTCGCGGATGTCGGGATGGTCGGCCAGGCACAGCTCGACCTCGAGCGGGTAGACCCATTGGCCGGAGATTTTGATGAGATCGTCGGCGCGGCCGCGGAAGAAGTGGAAGCCGTCGGCATCGCGCACGAAGCGGTCGCCGGTGTAGATCCAGCCGCCCTCGCGGATCGTCTCGGCGGATTTGTCCGGCCGGTTCCAGTACAACGGCGTGTTGGAATCGCCGCGCACCCACAAAATGCCTTCCTCGTTGTCGCCGACGTCGCTTCCGTCCTTGTCCCTCAGCGCGACCTCGTAGCCGGGCACGCGCAGACCCGCGGCGCCGAGCTTCTTCTGTTCGGGACGGTTGGACAGGTAGATGTGCAGCACCTCGGTGGAGCCGAGGCCTTCGACGATCTCCAGGCCCGTGAGCGTCTTCCAGCCGTTGAACACCTCTGCCGAGAGCACTTCGGCGGCCGAGAGCGACATGCGAAGCGACGAGAAGTTCGTCCCCTTCGCACCCTCGGCCTTGGTCAGCGAGGTGTAGAGGGTCGGCAGGCCGAAAAAGACCGTCGGCTTGAATTGCTCGATCGCCGCGAAGATCGCGGCAGGCTTGGGCTGGCCCGGCAACAGCAGCGTCGCCGCTCCCGCCGAGAACGGGAAGGTGACGGAATTGCCGAAGCCATAAGCGAAGAAGATTTTCGGCACCGAGAAGCAGATGTCGTCGGGCGAAAGCTTCAACACATTCTGCGCGAACGCGGCCTCACTATAGGCCATGTCGTGCTGCAGATGCACGATGCCCTTGGGC